>JBGVOE010000090.1:0-12673 GCA_045126355.1 Anaeroplasmataceae bacterium
TGGATTTAACTGGTTTAAATGAGATGCAAGAACTTGCGGTTACAACTACTGAAGGCGCAGTTATGGTTATGGCTGGTGCTGGTAGTGGAAAAACAAAAGTTTTAACACATCGTATAGCTTATTTAATTGAAACATTAGGAATCAATCCTTATAATATTTTAGCTGTAACATTTACAAATAAAGCAGCAAGAGAAATGAAGGAAAGGGTCGCTAAGTTAGTTAGTTGTAGTGTTAATAATTTATGGATTTCTACTTTTCATAGTTTCTGCGCTCGCTTTTTAAGAAAAGAAATAAAAGTATTAGGAAAATATAATTCGAATTTTATTATTATTGATGATGATGATTCCACAAAAATTTTAAAAGAAGAAATGAAGGATAAAGATTTTAGTTTAACTCATAAAGAGGCAATGTCTTTAATTTCTTTAGCTAAAAATGATGAATCACTTCCAAATATGAACTCTTTTGAACGAGGTGAGTTTGAAAGGATTTATAATTTATATCAAGATAGATTAGTTAAAGATAATTTATTAGATTTTGATGATTTAATTTCTTTAACAGTTTATATCTTAGAAGAGTATTTACCTATTAGAGAAAAGTATGCCGCGCTATTTGACTATATCATGATAGATGAGTTTCAAGATACTAATAAATTACAATACAAATTAGTTAATTTACTAACTAATAGTAATAAAAATATCTTTATTGTTGGTGATATAAATCAATCAATTTACTCATTTAGAGGTGCAAGGGTTGCTAATGTTAGTAGTTTTAAAGATTTATATAATCCGAAAGTTATTAAGTTAGAACAAAACTACCGTTCAACATCAATGATACTAAATATCGCTAATGATATTATTTCTAAAAATAATTCATTTGTTAAGATGCAACTATATACAGATAATGAAGGCGGAAATAAAGCTGAATATTATCGTGCAGATAGTAATTACGGTGAAGTATTACATATAATAAGTGAGATAAAAAAACTAAAATCTTTAGGATATAGTTATAATGATATGGCTATTTTATATCGAGTAAATTCTTTGAGCTTAAATTTTGAAAATGAATTTATAAAACACAATATTCCATATGTAATTTATGGTGGTGTTGGTTATTATTCAAGAAAAGAAGTTAAAGATATAATTGCTTACTTAAGATTATTAGTTGATTCAAATGATGATTTTTCATTTAAAAGAATTGTTAATGTTCCAAAAAGAAAAATCGGTGATAAAGTTATTAATGATTTAACTAAGATAAGTGTTGAAAAAGATCTTTCATTATTTGATTCTATTGACTATATCAATAATTCTTCTTTACAAAACTTTAAGAAAATCATTATTAGTTTAAAAGAAGACTTAGAAGTTGTTACACTTGATTATTTAATTGATCGTGTACTTGATAAGACTGGCTATTTGGTTATGTTACAACAAGCTGATGAAGAGGATAGAATTGATAACGTAATGGAATTAAAGTCTATTATGAAAGACATTATGGAATCTTATGAAGGTGAAAATGTTGATAAGTTAATAGCGTTCTTATCTGATTTGGCTTTAAAGACTGACGTTGATAATATTAGCGAAGATGAAGAAAAAGTTAAATTAATGACATTCCATCAAGCTAAAGGGTTAGAATATAAAGTTGTATTTATGCCAGCTATGGAACAAGGAATCTTCCCTTCATATAGAACTATGGGGTCTCCTAGTGAATTAGAAGAAGAAAGAAGAGTTTGTTATGTTGGGGTAACAAGAGCGAAAGAAAGACTATATTTTTCTACCGCACAAATGAGGAGAATGTATGGTCAAGATAATCCTGGTTTCCCATCAGAATTTTTAAAATCAATTGGTAAAGATAAGTTAATTGAGACTGGATATAATAGTAGACCTATTTCAAACACTCAATCAACAACAGTGAAAAAACCAAGTTTTGAGACTAGTAAAAAAGAAGAAAGAAGTTCTTCAGCTATTAAAGTTGGTGATAAAATAATGCATAAAATATTTGGAAAAGGAATTGTTGTTAAAGTTGAATTTGGAAAAATAACAGTAGCGTTCTCAGCAGAATACGGAATTAAAACTTTAATGGCAGACCATCCATCAATAACAAGAATATAGGGGTGTTTAATATGAATGAAGAAGTAAAAGAAAACGGCTTACCTGAGGAAGAAATACAAAAGAAAAGATTTGTTCCATCTTGGGCAAAAGCGCTAAGTTGGGTATCTATCATGTTCTCTTTAACTGCGCCTATTGTAGGGTTGGGACTTGCAATTGTCTGCATCTCTTCAGCAGGATTAGAAGAAAAAGATGAAGTGAGTATTATTAGTGGAGTTGCTTTAGTTATTTCAATCACACTACT
Organism: Anaeroplasmataceae bacterium; assembly: GCA_045126355.1. Taxonomy (GTDB): domain Bacteria; phylum Bacillota_I; class Bacilli_A; order Acholeplasmatales; family Anaeroplasmataceae; genus CAZSIA01. The sequence continues at coordinate 2,347 of JBGVOE010000090.1, forward strand.
TTTAAATGGAGTACTTTCAAGCGGAATGTTTTAAAAAGTATTGTTAATTCAAAAACCTTGTGTTATAATTTAGTTGGAAAGTAAGAAATTTCGACAAAAAGGAGGATTACACATGATTGTTGAGTTAAGAAAAAAATCTCAGATTACATTACCTAAGGAAATTGTAAAACAATTAAATTTGTTAGAAGGGGATAAATTTGATATAACAGTTGAAGGTGGATATATTAAATTAGAACCTGTTGTTGTATATTCTAAGCAATATGTTGCAAAACTTACTAATGAAATTCAAATGTTAAGAGAAGAAGTTGATTCTAAATATCCAAGCTATGAAACAGTAGATTCATTAATAAAAAGTTTAAACGAACAGGATTGATTTTGTGTATAAGTTAACATATACTCCTAGATTTAAAAAGGCCTTTGTCGCTTTAACTCCTGTCGAAAAACTTCAATTTCAAAAGAAAATGGAAATATTTGTTGAAAATATTTTGCATCCCTCATTACGCACTAAAAAAATCCAAGGACAAAAAGATCTATATGAGAGTAGTATCAATATGGATATTAGAGTTATTTGGTATTTTGAAAACGAAGAGTTGATTATTTTAGTTGATATCGGGCATCATGATATTTTAAAAAAATATTAATTTTAGAATATATTTAACAATAAACGATACTTAATGTATCGTTTTTATTTTTATTTTTTTAAAAAAATGGTAAAATAAATAAGATGAGGAAGTGTTTTTATGGAAAATATATTAAAAAGAGTTCAAGAGTTAACAACAATATTAGAAAAAGCTAATTATGATTACTATGTTTTAGATAATCCGACTTTAGAAGATTGGCAATTTGATTCTTATATGCAAGAGTTATTATCTTTAGAAAAAGATTATCCACAGTATGCTTTTCCTACTAGTCCAACTAAACGTGTTGGTGGGACTGTAGCTAGTCAATTTATAAAAGTTACTCATAAAAAAGCAATGCTAAGTTTAGGTAATGTTTTTAATGAAGCTGATATCTTAGATTTTGATCGTAAGGTAAAAGAAGTAGCTCCTAACGCTACTTATTTATGTGAGCTAAAAATCGATGGTTTAAGTGGGTCAGTTGTTTATGAAGGTGGTAACTTAGTTTTAGGAGCTACAAGAGGTAATGGTATTGTTGGTGAAAATATAACTGAAAATGTTAAAACGATTAGAACGATTCCTCTAAGATTAAGTGAAGATTTAGACATTGAAGTACGTGGAGAAATTTATATGTCTAATGCTTCTTTTAATGAGTTAAATAAAAAAGCTATAGCTAGTGGTGATGAACCATTTGCTAATCCTAGAAACGCTGCGGCTGGTTCTGTTCGTCAACTTGATAGTAGAGTTGCTGCTAGTAGAAAATTAGATTTCTTTGCCTATACTTTAATTGGAACAGATATTAATACGCAAACTGAGTCTTTAGCGTTTTTAGCCAGCCATGGTTTTCAAGTTAATAAAGAATATCGTCATTGTAAAACAATTGGTGAGGTTATTGCTTATGTAAATGAAATCACTTTAAAACGTGAAAGCTTACCTTATGAAATTGATGGTATTGTTATTAAGGTTAATGAGTTTGATTTACATGATGCTATTGGTTATACAGCTAAATTCCCTAAATGGGCTACAGCTTATAAGTTTCCACCAAAAGAAGTTAAAACAAAAGTATTAGATATTGTTTTCCAAGTTGGTAGAACAGGTGCGATTACTCCTGTTGCTAATTTAGCTCCTATTTTTGTTGCTGGGTCTACAATTAGTAGAGCTACTTTAAATAACGAAGACTATATCCTTTCTAAAGATATTCGTATTGGTGATATGGTTTATATTCGTAAAGCTGGGGATGTTATTCCTGAGGTTGTTAATGTGTCTTTATCAGACCGCAAGAGTGATAGCAAGCCGTTTGTTATGATTAAGAATTGCCCATGTTGTGGTGAGGCTATTGTTCGTAAAGAAATGGAAGCAGATTGGTACTGTGTTAATAACATGTGCCCTGATAGATTAATTAATGGTTTAATTCATTTTGCATCTAGAGAAGCGTATAATATTGACTCTCTTGGTGATAAATTAGTTATTCAACTTTACAACGAAGGATTTATCAAAAGAATTTCTGATATCTTCATGTTAAGCGCTCATCAAGATGAATTAATTGGTATGGAACGCTTTGGACAAAAGAGTTATGATAATTTAATTAGCGCGATTGAAGAAAGTAAACATAATAACTTAGATAAATTATTATTTGGTTTAGGAATTAGACATGTAGGTAGTAAAACAGCGAAACTTATTTGTCAAAAATTTAAAACAATAGACAACATTATTAATAGTAGTTTTGAAGAGATTGCTTCTATTAATGGTGTAGGTGAAGTTATCGCTATGGCTGTTAGAGAGTATTTTGATAACTTAGAAAACTTAGAGTTAATAAATGAATTAAAACTTTTAGGTCTTAATACAAACTTTATCGAATCAACAGTTAAAGAATCTTATTTTTCGAACAAAAAGATTGTTTTAACAGGAACACTATCTAGTATGGGTAGAGATGAAGCTAAGAGTAAGATTGAAGAATTTGGTGGTGTTTGTGTTTCAAGTGTATCTAAAAATACAAACATCGTTATATATGGTGAGGGTGCTGGGTCTAAATATGATAAGGCAGTTTCATTAGGTATTGAACTTATGACAGAAGATGAATTTTTACAAAAGATTGGATTGAAATAAAATGGATGAAATTATTATCAAGGGTGCGAGGGAAAATAACTTAAAAAACGTTAATATTACCTTGCCAAAAAATAAGTTAATAGTTATGACTGGTTTATCTGGAAGTGGTAAAAGTTCATTAGCGTTTGATACAATTTACCAAGAAGGACAAAGAAGATTTGTTGAATCTTTATCTAGTTATGCTCGTCAATTTATTGGTGGATTAGAAAAACCAGATGTAGATAGTATTGAAGGTTTGTCACCTGCGATATCTATTGATCAAAAATCAACAAACCATAATCCTCGTTCAACAGTTGGTACTGTAACTGAAATTTATGATTATTTGCGTGTACTTTATTCTAGAATAGGTGTACCATATTGCCCAACACATAAGGTTCCTATTTCTTCTTTTTCTAACGAACAAATTGTAAATAAGATTTTAGAACTTAAAGAAGGAAGTAGATTATACATTAATTCTCCAGTTGTGTTTAGAGAAAAAGGTGAACATAAAGCTGTAATTGATAAATATATTAAGGAAGGTTTTGTTCGTGCCATTATTGATGGTGAAATGGTAGAGTTAGAAGAAGAAATTAATCTAGAAAAAAATAAAAAACATACTATTGATATAGTTGTTGAAAGATTAATATTAAAAGAAGAATCAAGAAGTAGAATAGCTGAAGCTGTTGAATTGGCTATAAAATTTTCTAGAGGTTATGTAAAAGTATTAAATGGTGAGGAAGAATTATTTTTCTCAACAGTTCATGCTTGTCCAGAATGTGGATATTCACTTGCAAGTTTAGAACCTAGATTATTTACATTTAATAGTCCTCTAGGTGCTTGTCCGGAATGTAATGGTTTAGGGAAAAAATTAACTGTATCACCTGATTTGGTTATTGATTATGATAAATCTATTGATGAGGATTGTATTATCCCTTACAAAAATCAAGAAGAAGGAAATTTAAATAGATCTATGTTAGATCAAACATGTAAATTTTATGGTATTGATAAATCAAAACCATTTAAGGAATTATCTAAAGAACAACAAGATATTATTTTATACGGATCTAAACATATAATTGATTTTAAAATGAAATCAACAAGTGGTAGAGTTCATGATAAAAAAGAATTTTATGAAGGTGTAGTATCTAATTTCCAACGTCGTTATATTGAAACTAATAGTGATTGGATAAGAGACTGGATAGAAGGTTACATGGTTGAAAGTGAATGTCAAGCATGTAAGGGGGCTCGTCTTAACGACAAAGTTTTAAATATTTTCATTAATAATAAAAACATAAATGATTTATGTTCTATGTCGATTGAGGAATTATATGATTGGTTTTGTAATATAAAACTTGGTGAAGAAGAAAAGGTTATATCTAAACTTGCGATCAAAGAAATAATGGATAGACTTAAATTTTTAAAAAATGTCGGTTTGGAATATTTAACACTTGCAAGAAGTGCAGAAACATTGAGTGGTGGTGAAGCACAACGTATTAGACTTGCAACTCAAATTGGATCTAGACTTACAGGTGTTTTATATGTTTTAGATGAACCTTCAATTGGTTTACATCAACGAGATAATGCTCGTTTGATTAACACATTAAAAGAAATGAGAGATTTAGGTAACACTTTAATTGTTGTTGAACATGATGAAGAAACAATGATGGAAAGTGATTACTTAGTTGATATAGGACCTAAAGCTGGTGTTCATGGTGGTGAAATAGTTGTTGCCGGAACACCACAAGAAGTAATGCAATGTCCAAATAGTATTACTGGTGCATATTTAAGTAAGAAAGAAAAGATAGAAATACCAAAAGAACGTAGAACAGGAAATGGTAAATTTATCAATATTATTGGAGCTAGCGAAAACAATCTTAAAAATGTTAATGTTAAATTCCCACTTGGTGTAATCACATGTGTAACGGGTGTAAGTGGAAGTGGTAAATCTTCATTAGTGAATGAGGTTTTATATAAAAATGCATATGTTAAACTTTATGCTGCTAAAAAGGTTAAACCTGGTAAAGTTAAACGTATTGAGGGACTAGATAACATTGATAGAATTGTTCATATTTCACAACAACCTATAGGTAGAACACCTAGAAGTAACCCTGCAACATATACAGGTGTATTTGATGATATAAGAGAATTATTCAGCCAAACAACAGATGCAAAAGTTAAAGGTTATGATAAATCACGTTTCTCTTTTAATGTTAAAGGCGGTAGATGTGAAGCTTGTGGTGGTGATGGTGTAAAACGTATTTCAATGCATTTTTTACCTGATGTGTATGTTCCTTGTGAAGTATGTAAAGGAAGTCGTTATCAACAAGAAACTCTTAATATAAAATTTAAAGGTAAAAACATTTCTGATGTATTAGGTATGACTATTGAAGAAGCATTAGAATTCTTTGATGCATTCCCTAAAATTAAATCTAAACTTCAAACTATTTATGATGTAGGTTTAGGCTATATTAAACTTGGTCAATCTTCAACAACATTAAGTGGTGGAGAGGCACAAAGAGTAAAATTAGCTTATGAATTACATTCAAAGATAACACCTAAAACAATATATATATTAGATGAACCAACAACAGGATTACATGTTGATGATATTAAACGCTTAATGACAGTTATTTCTAGAATAGCTGATCAAGGTGCAACAGTAGTTATTATTGAGCATAACCTTGATGTTATAAAACTTGCTGATCATATTATTGATATAGGTCCTGAAGGTGGTAATAAAGGTGGAAATATATTATTTGCTGGTACACCAGAAGAATTAATTAATGTAGAATCTTCTTATACTGGTAAGTATTTAAAACCATACTTAAAGGAGTAAAAAAATGAGTCAAGAATTTTTAATTATAGATAAGAATATCTTGCCAGAACATTTTGGCATGATAATTGAAATAAAAGAATTAATAAATAATGGATATAAGATAAGCGATGCATGTAAAAAGGTTGGTTTATCTAGATCTACATTCTATAAATATAAAGATAATGTATTTTTAACTAGTGGATTAACTAACAAAAAAGCTAATATTTTAGTTAAAATGAAAGAAAAAGGTTCTTTTATTGAATTGTTAAAATTATTAGATGAAATGAATATACAAGCTGTAAATATTCATAAAGAAGTATTAGTAAATGGTGTACAAGAAATATTTTTAACACTATCTACAAATAATATAACTATGGATTTTAATGATGTAGTTAAAGATGTTAGAAGATTAATTTCAGTTAAAGAAGTAATGCTTTTAGCTTCAGAATAATATGAAAAAAGTGAAAAGTTTCTCATTATGAGAACTTTTTTCTTTTATTTTCAAAAAACATTGAAAATGTTTTCATATTTTGATATAATTTTCATATGAGGTGATTTTTATGTCTAATACAACAATTTATGATGTTGCTGGTGCTGCAAAGGTATCTTTAGCTACAGTTAGTAGAGTTATGAACAACCCTGAAAAGGTTAATCCTGAAACAAGAGATAAAGTTTTAAGAGTAATTAAAGAATTAGGTTATCGTCCAAATGCAATTGCTAGAGGTTTAGCAAGTAGAAAAACTACTACAGTTGGTATTGTTATGGCCGATGTTACAAGAGCGTCTACATCACAATTATTAGGTGGTATTATTGATGTTGCTAAAAAATACGAATATTCAATTAAGATTTTCTGTATAGCAGAAGGTGAAAATGTTGCAGATGCATTAAGAGTAGTTATCGCTGAACAAGTAGATGGTATTTTATTCTTAAATGATGAATTAGATAAAGCTGAAATGGATGAAGCTATGAACTATATTTTAGATTCTGGTGTACCAGTAGTATTATCTAATGTATTTACTGATGATGAAAGAATCCCATATGTAGCAACAGATTATGAAACAGCTACATATAATATTACTAAACAATTATTAGCTCAAGGTAGAGATGATATCTATTTATTCTCAACACTTAGAAGATATTCTATCAATACTAAAAAAGAAGCTGGTTATGTTGACGCTATGAAGGAAGCTGGTTTAGTACCAAAGATTTTCCGTACTAGTGGTGTTGTTGATGTAAACAAATTACATTTTGAAGAATTCTTAGATTCACATAAGGTAAATGCGGCTTTAGCTGTACGTGATAGTATTGCTATTAGCTTTATGAATGTTGCCCAAAAACGTGGTTTAACAGTTCCTGAAGATGTATCAGTAGTAGGTTTACAAAACACAAAATACGCAATAATTTCAAGTCCAAACTTAACATGTGTTGATACACCTGTTTATGATATTGGTGCCGTATCAATGAGATTATTAACAAAATATATGAAACAAGAAGAAGTTGGAACTAGTAGAATTCTATTACCATATAGATTCGTTAAGAGAGATTCAACTATTTAATAGGAGAGAAACATGGGTATTTATGAAGAATTAGAGTGGAGAGGATTAGTTAAAGATGTATCTGATCCAATCTTAAAAGAAAAGTTAAATAAAGGTGGAATGACTTTCTATATTGGTACTGACCCAACAGGAGATTCATTACACATTGGTCATTTTTCAAGTTTCTTAATTTGTAAAAGATTAAAAGATGCTGGTCATCATCCAATCGTTTTAGTTGGTGGAGCTACTGGTTTAATTGGTGATCCAAAACCAGATAGTGAAAGACCAATGATTACTTATGAAACAGTATTACATAATTTTGAATGCTTAAAGAAACAATTAACAGATTTATTTGGTTGTGAAGTTGTTAACAACTATGACTGGAGTAAAGATATTAATTTTATTGATTTCTTAAGAGATTTCGGTAAATTCTTTAATGTTAACTATATGTTAAATAAAGATATCGTTGCACGTCGTTTAGATGCTGGTATTACATATACAGAATTTTCTTATATGATTATGCAAGCTTTAGATTTCTGGTATTTAAATAAACACAAAAATGTTGAATTACAAGTAGCTGGTCAAGACCAATGGGGTAATATGACAGCTGGTATCGAATTAATTCGTAAGAAAGAAGCAAAAGAAGCTTATGCTTTCACAATGCCATTATTAACTAAGAGTGACGGTACTAAATTCGGTAAAACAAATGGTAAAGCAGTATGGTTAGATGCAAAGAAAACTTCTCCATATGAAATGTATCAATTCTTTATTAATTCAGAAGATACTAAAGTTATTGATTACTTAAAATTCTTAACATTCTTATCAAAAGAAGAAATTGAAGAATTAGAAGTTAAACATAATGAAGCTCCACATTTAAGAGAAGCACATAACGCTTTAGCAAAAGCTGTTATTACTTTCTTACATGGTGAAGAAGCTTATGAACAAGCATTAAAGATTTCAAAAGCTTTATTTAGTGGAAACATTAAAGAATTAACAGCTAGTGAAATTGAAATGGGATTTGGTGATTTACCATCAACATCTAATGGTACTAATACATTAGTTGATACATTAATCGAATTAAAATTAGCGTCTTCAAGAAGAGAAGCTAGAGAATTTATTCGTAATGGTGCGGTAAGCTTAAATGGTGATAAAATTACTGATGAAACATTAGTTTTATCAAGTGATTTAGCAATTGAAGGCAAATTTATTGTATTAAGACGCGGTAAGAAATTATACGCATTAGTTAGATATTAATTTTAAGGGCAGTATTGCCCTTTTAATATTCTTAAAATAATGTTATAATTTTAGATGGTTTAGGATGTGATATTGTGACTAAAAAAGAGTTTATTCAAACTTTAAGAGTTAATAGAATAATTAAAGGGAATAGAGCTTCTTATATAACTTTAAAGAAGAACTTTGGTAATATTTATAAAGGTAAAAAATCAGATTTTATAATGTCAATTACTAAAAATGAATTATACTTCCAAAAAGTTACAATATTTAAAGGACTTAAACCAGAATTAGACTTTAAATTAAATATATCTGAAATAAAGCATTTTAATGTTACTTCATATCAAGGATTATTTAACACATTATGTTTATATGACCATGATAGAAATTTTCTAGAAATCCATTTTGATGGTATATCAAAAGAATCTAGAGAAAATGTAGTTAACATTAATGATATTATTGATAGATTAGTACAAGCTGGAGTAACAAAACTTCCTGAATTGGAGGATCAGAATGAAGAATCTAACGACTAAAGAAAAAGAATTATTAAAGAAATTTGAAGGTAATAAAAAACCTAAAAATACATTTGATACAAAAAAAGAAATGTATTTAAAACAAACAGACCGAAATTATAAGGATGGTGACAGAAATTGATAGAAATAGGTAAATTAAACACATTAACAGTAGTAAGAAAATCAGATTTAGGTTATATGTTAAGTGATGGTGTTGATGAAATATTAATGCATTTTAAGGAATCTAAAAAAGAATTAAATGATAATGATTCAGTAACTGTATATGTGTACACGGATAAAGAAAACAGAAAAACTGCAACAATGAATGAACCAGTATTATTAATGGATAAACCTAATTTTACTGAAGTAGTAAATGTAATTGAAGGTGTTGGGGTATTTGTATCTAATAACACACCAAAAGATTTATTAATTTCTAAAGATTATCTTCCTTATGATATTAATGAATGGCCTGTACCAGGTGATATGGTTTTTTCAAGCCTTAAAGTAAAAAGAGATAGTTTAGTAGCTAAACCAGTCAACCGTTTTGATGTATTATCATTAAAATCAAAAATAAGATACAATGAACAAGAATTGGTTGAAGCTTATGTATTAAGAATAGCTGAAAAAGGTATAGGATTTATTACTAAAGATTTAATTTATGTATTTGTTCCTAATACTCAATTAAGAAATAAATATCGTTTAGGTGAAAAGGTTACATTAACAATAACTAAAATGATGGACTCTGAAGCCTATGGTACACTTAATGCTCGTAAAGAAGTATTAATGGATGAAGATAGAGAAACTATCCTTAACTACCTAAAAGAACATCATGGTATTATGAAGTTAACAGCTAAGAGTTCTAGTGAAGATGTAGAAAAGATTTTTAATATGTCTAGAAAAGCATTCAAAAGAGCTTTAGGTGGTTTATATAAAGATCAAATTGTAGAATTTGATGAAGAAAAAACTTATTTAAAAGAATATAGAAAATAGTAAGCATCTAAAGATGCTTTTTCTTTTTTAAAAATTGTATAAAGTTAAAATGTATGTTAAAATTAAACGAATTGAGCATTATTAATAAAAAAAACTACATGTACAAAAGTTTGTACTAAAGATATGCTATTATACAATCAGAGGTGATTAAAATGTTAAAAGAAGGATTTATTATTTGTGATAATGAAACAAAAGAACAAATACTTAAAAATCAAAAAGATTTTAAGAATTATATATTTTTAACATATCAAGAGTTAAAAAATAAGTTAACTTTCACTGTAGATAAAAAAGCTATTTTTAAGATTATGGATCATTATAAGGTTTCTTACTTTATGGCCAAAGAATACATTCAAGCTGTAAGCTTAATTGAAAATAAAACTTATAATATTCCTAAATTAGATAGTTTGGTTTCTATTTATAGATATTTAAAAGAAAATAATTTAATAATTAAGGATAAATTCTTTAAGAATAGATTATCTATTTTTCCAGTAACTTTTATTAATCCTGATAATAACAAAGATTATTTGAAACTTAAAGAAGAAG
>JBGVOE010000091.1:0-2096 GCA_045126355.1 Anaeroplasmataceae bacterium
TCTCCATAAAACAAATTGACATTTTCTATTTTAAATACACTTTCCATTATTTATATCCTTTCAAATTCTTCAGTTTCATTTGACAATCATCAATATCAAATAAAATTTTTACACTCAATATTAATCCACCGCACAGCATTAGAGTATTTAATATTTGAATAATAATGTTTTTTTCAAAAATAAAACTCAAAAAAATTGGTACTCCAAATGTAATAATAATTGTGATGATTAAATATATTATTTTTTTAGCTTTTTCTTTTTTTAACTTTTGTATTGAGTTCATATTAAACCCTCTCAAATTTATTTAATTTCTTTCCTATGATCTTAACTATAATATTTAAAATTAATACCATTGTTAATATAACAATTGATATTGCACAAGCAAGTTGATAGTTCGGATTTTCTCCACCTAGTAAATTCCAAATATGAGTTGCAAGTGTAGTAGCACCTTTATTAACTGATACACTATCTTGAACTTGAGATCCAACAACAAATATTAAAGCTGCACTTTCTCCTATAATTCTTCCTATACAAAGAAGTGTTGATGTAAGGATTCCAGGTATTGCATTTGGTAAGATAATTTTAAATGTTGTTTGTGTTTGACTTGCTCCTAAAGCTAAAGAAGCTTGAGATAATGATTTGGGAATGACATCGATAGCTTCTTTTGTAGTTTTAATAATTACTGGAAGTAACATGATTGATAATGTTAATGCACCAGCCATTAAAGAAACACCATCAGATGCAATTAAATTATTTAATATAGGAATAAAAATAATTACACCTACCAAACCAAAAATAATTGATGGAACTCCTCCTGTCATATCAATCATTGATTCTAATATATCTGTAAATTTATTCTTTTTTGCATATACACTTAAATATATAGCAGCACATATTCCTATAGGTAATGATATTAATAAAGTTATTAATATTAATAAGAATGTAGCAATAAGAGATCCTCTTATTCCTCCTCCATCAGAAGATAGAGATAAATTAGTAATACTTATTGCTTTATCAAACTTTTTAGCTACATCACTAGCATCATCTTTACTTACAATTGTTAATAAAGAATCATTTTCACCTACTAAAACGCCTTTATTAATAAATTGTCCCTCTTTAATGGAAATATAATGATTACTACCTACATCAATCATATTATTAAGTGGTGAATCAGAATCGATATAACTAATTGCAACAACTTCTTCATCTTCTAAATTGATAGCATCTATAAAAGCAACTCCCCAAACTTTTGAAAATGATTCGCCATCTTTACATTTATATTCAAATCTACCTTGATGTTCATCTAAATATTTTAATGTGTATGATTCACTATAGTAATCACTTTTTAATAAATCAAACGAGATTGAACTTGCACCATTTGAAAAGATAAAGATAAAGATTAATACTAAAATTAATACTCCAAAACTTGAAAATAGATAAGTTAATCCATTTAATAATCCATCTTTAAACATTCGTTTTTTCATATTAATTTCCTACTTTCTTCTTAACATAGTTAAGAACTAAATTTGTTGAAATAATAATTAATATTAACACAACACCCAGAGAGAACTTAACATCATAAGCCATACCACTTGCTTCATTAAATCCACTTAAAATTGTGGTTGTGATTGTGCTAGTTGTATCAAATAAAGAAAATGTAGGACCAACTTGAGCATTACCACAAACTTTAGATACAGCAGTAGCTTCTCCTAATGCCCTACCAATACCTAATATAATTCCAGAGAATATTCCGTTTTTTGCTCCCTTTAATACAACTTTAAAGTTTGTTTGTGTTTTAGATGCTCCTAAAGCAAGAGATCCTAAAATTAGTTCATTTTTTACTGCTTGAATTGAATTTATAGATACCATAGTAATTGTTGGAAAAATCATCATACCAAGTACTAATGCAGTAGTTATAACTGATTGCCCTCCTAAAGTTTGAATTCCAAATACTCCACTTATATTCATTACAATTTTTGTTAAATATGCTTGTCCAAATAATCCATAAATAATTGAAGGAACACTAGCAAGCAATTCAATAACAATTTGAAGCCCTTTACCAATTTTTTTAGGAGCAATTCTAACAATAAATAAAG
>JBGVOE010000092.1:0-4032 GCA_045126355.1 Anaeroplasmataceae bacterium
CAGCATTAAATATTTATAAAAAATATATTATTAAAAGTAACTCAAAAGATGATAAAGTTAATTATCTAATGAGTAGAGGACTAACAAATCCTAGTAGAGTAATAGTAGCTCTTTAAGAAAAAAACACTAATCGGCCAATCGATTAGTGCTTAAATCTCTATTAAATTCGCTAAAATAGGCAAGTCTTTGCCTAGAGTAACTGATTTATTAATAAATCAGTTACTTTTGTTCTATTAAATATAAAAAAATGTGGTAAAATTATTGTTAAAGGATGTGTTTTTATGCAGTGGTATCATATTTTATTGATTATTTTAGCTATTATATTTATATTAATGTTTATTATTTATTTAGCTTTTATTGATACATTTACAAATAAGAAGAGATTACAATCTGTTTTATCTAATGATACTCCTTATGCTAAATATATTGATATTATTAAGAAGAATAAAGAATATTTTGATACTGTATTAAATGAAGAAGTTTATATAGAAAGTTTTGATGGTTTAAAGTTAAAAGCTCATTATGTAAACGCAGGTAATCCAAATAAACTTTTAATCTTTTTTCATGGTTTTAAATCATCATATAAAACTGATTTAACAAACGCTAAAACTTATGTTGATAAAGGTTATTCATTATTAATGATTGAACAAAGAGCGCATGGTGATAGTGAAGGTAAGTATATTACTTTTGGAGTAAAGGAGCGTTATGACGCACTATCATGGTGCGAGTACGCAGTAAATAGATTTGGTAGTAGTGTTGAAATAGTTTTGGTTGGGGTTAGTATGGGAGCTTCAACAATAATGATGGCAAGTGATCTAAATTTACCAAAACAAGTTAAAGGTATGATTTGTGATTGTGGGTTTAATACTCCTAAAGCTGAAATAGCATATTGTATCAAGCATTATTATCATCTACCTTCTAAAATACTGGTAAATATTTTAGATTTATATTGTAAGGTGTTTGCTAAGTTTAGTTTAGCAGGCGCTAGTAGTAGTAAAGCTTTAGAAAATTCTAGCATTCCAATTTTAATGATTCATGGTGATGGTGATGATTTTGTTCCGTATAAATATAGTTTAGAAAATTTTGCCGCATGTAAGATGGATAATAAAGAACTTCTTACAATTAAATGTAATGTTCATGCGGCTAGTTATTTAGAAGAAACGGAATTATATAATAAAAAAGTGAGCGAATTTTTAAATAGTATTAATTTTTAATTAAAACAAACAATAAGATATATTGTTATATTTAATGAAAATGGTGATTTTATGGATAGTAAGAAACAAAATAAGAAGAAGTTAATTATTAAATTAATTGTTTCAGCATTAATCTTAGTTTTGTTTTTAGGGCTGATGTATTTAATTTTTTATAAACTAGGTATTACAGAATTAACTCAAGAAGAAATACAAAGCTATTTAGAAAGCAAAGGAGCCCTAGCTCCCCTACTTTTTATCTTAATAACTTTCTTGCAGGTAACATTTATTCCAATTCCTTCAACAATTACAGTATTAGTAGGTAATTATTTATTCGGATTTTGGGCATCTTATTTATACTCTTTTATTGGAATGATTATAGGTAGTATGTTTGCCTTTTATTTAGGTAGATGGTTTGGTAAGAAATTTATTTACTGGTTAGTAAATGATAAAGAAATGGTTGATAGTTATTTAAATAAGATTAAAAATAAAGGAAATGTCTTATTATTCTTTATGTTTATCTTTCCATTCTTCCCAGATGATTTATTATGTAGTATAGCTGGGATATTGCCAATGAGGGGATTTTCATTTTTCTTGATGCAGCTATTTACAAGAGGTGTAACAATACTAGCTACCTTATTTATGTTAGGTGGCGATATTATTCCATTTAGTGGATGGGGAATTCCTTTTAATATCTGCCTTTGTTTAATTTTTGCGATTATATTTTATATTGCTTATAAAAATGCAGAAAAGATTAGTGATTTTATTAGTAAAATAGTTTTAAAGTTGAAAAAAAGAAAAAGTAAAAATACTTAATATATGATATAATTAGAAATTGTGGTGATATATATGCATTTAGATATAAATGATTTATGTTGGTGTGGCAGTGGTAAATGTTATAAAGACTGTCATTTTGAAACTGACCGTAAGTTAGTTAAAATGAGTAAAAATCATAGAATGTTAGTACCTTCTAAAGATTTAATAAAAAGCGAAAAAGATATTTTAGGTATTAAAGCTGCGGCTAAGATTAATACGATTGTTTTAGATGAAGTTGCAAAAATGATTAAAGAAGGTATTAGTACAGAAGATATTAATACATTAGTACATAATAAGACAATTGAGTTAGGTGGTATTCCTGCCCCACTTAACTATAATGGTTTTCCAAAAAGCGTATGTACAAGTGTTAATGATGTTGTTTGTCATGGGATTCCTTCAAAGGATCGTATTTTAAAAAATGGTGACATAATTAATGTTGACTGTACAACTATCTTAGATGGCTACTATGCTGATGCAAGTAGAATGTTTATTATTGGTGAAGTTAGTGATGAGGTTAAAAAATTAATTTCTGTTACTAAGGAAAGTATTGATTTAGTTGTTAAGAATTTAAAACCATTTGATACTGTTGGTGACATTGGATATATGATTAATAAATATGTAACTAAATTTGGTTTTTCTATTGTAAGAGAAATTGGTGGTCATGGAGTTGGAAATGATTTTCATGAAGAACCATTTATCGCTCATGTTGGTAAGAAGGAAGAGGGAATGATTTTAGTTCCTGGAATGGTCTTTACAATTGAACCAATGGTAAATATGGGTAGTAGACATGTTTATTTAGATGAGACTGATGAGTGGACAATCTATACAGCTGATGGTAGTTTATCAGCTCAATGGGAATATACTGTCCTAATGGGTAATGACGGATTAGAAATTATCGCAAAGTAGGAGATTTAGTATGGAGTATAAAGCAGAAGAAATATTAGATGTTGCGATGGAGATTGGTGTTAATCTGTTGCAATGTGGGGCAGAAATAAGAAGAGTTGAAGATACTATAACTTATATTTGTAAAGCTTATGGAGCTAGTAGTGTTGATGTTTTTGCGATTCCTAGTTTGATAATTTCAACCATTGAAGTAGAAGGAGAAACATATACAACAAAGGTTAAAAGAAACTTAGATATAAGTATCGATTTGTTTCGCTTAGAAAAATATAACAAATTAAGTAGAAAAATTTGTAAAGAAAAACCATCACTTAAAGAAGTTAAAGAAGAAGTAAAAAATATTAGAAATTTAAAAGATTATAATACTATTCTTTTATACTTGGGTGCGATTTTAGCTACTGGAGGATTTGCAATTTTCTTTGGTGGTACAATTAGAGATGGTATAGCTGCAGGGTTGGTTTCAATTTTGATGTTTACATTTCTAAGACTGCAAAAAAAGACGTTCAATCAATTTGTGCATACACTAATTTGCGCCTTAATTGGGGGATTTTTCAGTGTTGTAGCTTGTTGGATAGGACTCGCCGAAAACCTTTCATATGTGATGAGTGGTGCGATTATGATTGTAATACCAGGTCTTGCCATTGGGACAAGTATCCGCGATATTATGAGTAATGATATTTTAAGTGGATCGGTTAGGTTATTCCAAGCTATTGTCTCTAGTATGGCAATAGCCGCAGGATTTAGTTTATTCGCTCAGTTTTATAGTGGTGAAGTTATAATGGATAAAATAGTAGATTGGTGGGTTGTTTTACTAGCTTCGCCATTTGCTACTTTAGGTTTTGCTATTATTTGGAATAATAAATATAAACATCTTTTGATTGTTTCGATAGGTGGAGTGATTTGTTGTGCGGCTTATTTATTTACCCAAATGCTAACAAATGATATCTTTATTAGCGTTATGTTAGGTAGTATGGTTGCTACAATCATGTCTGAAATATTAGCACGTATCCTAAAATCACCAGCTACAGTATTTTTAATTCCAACAATTATTCCGTTTGTTCCAGGGGCAATGTTATTCTTTATGATGTATAACCTTATTAATGGTAATATGCAATTATTTTATGAA
>JBGVOE010000093.1:0-13769 GCA_045126355.1 Anaeroplasmataceae bacterium
ACTCCACCTAGAGCAGATGTATCGAATTATGGTGATTATTTAGAGTGGATTAAGACAGATAATATTATCGAAAATGCAACATACCCATCTATAGCAAAAGAATATTTAAGTGAAATTGGTGCTCAAATTGGAAGAAGCGCTCCTAGTGGTTCTATTTTGATGGCATGCATAGCAGGAAGTATTAGTAGCATTGGAAGAGTTTGTTTATTAGATAGAAAAGTGGCCTTTAACCAACAAATAAATGCTATTGTTCCAGTCAATTATTCTAGTCGTTTCTTATTACATTTACTAAAAAATAGTAAAGACTATTTAATATGTGATGTGAATATGGCTTTGAAAGGTATATTATCTAAGTCAATGTTAGAAAATAAGGAGTTTATTATACCTCCAAAACCACTTCAAGACCAATTTGCTGCAATAGTAAAACAAATCGATAAATCGAAATATATCTTACAAAAACAAATTGATACATTACAAGAATTATTAGATTCTAAGATGGAAGAATTTTTCGGATAATTAAATGCTATAATTTTCTTCGCTAAGGAGGAAAAAATAGCATGAAAAACAAAATAATTAATCAAATTGAGTCAAGTATGTCAGCATGCTTGAACAACGAACAACTTATGACTTTAAAGTCTGTTTTAGATGCTTCATTAATTGACGTGAATGTAATAGAAATTGCATCCATTGATTCATCAGAAGATAATATGAAATATCTTCAGTTATTTTTAGCTTCTAAACAAATAGAAGGTTGTTCAACCAAAACGTTAAAATATTATGAATTAATATTATCAGCGTTTCTTAAAAATATTAATATGGTTGTAAAACGAATTACAACAGAAGACTTGAGAAAGTATTTAAATGATTATCAAAAGAAGAACAATTGTTCTAAAGTTTCTATTGATAACGTAAGAAGAGTTTTCTCAAGTTTTTTTAATTGGCTTGAAGATGAAAATTACATTATTAAGAGCCCAGTCAGAAGAATACATAAAATAAAGACTATTAAAGTAGTAAAAGAGACGTATTCTTCAGAAATTATGCAGTTATTAAGAGATAATTGTGCAAATATAAGAGATCTATCTATAATTGATTTCTTATCATCTACAGGTATAAGAGTTGGTGAATTAGTAAGATTAAATAAAGATGATATAGATTTTACTAATAAAGAATGTGTTGTTTTTGGTAAAGGTTCTAAAGAAAGAAGAGTCTATTTTGACTCTAGTACAAAACTTCACTTATTACAATATTTAGAAGAAAGAACGGATGATTGTGAAGCTTTATTTGTATCACTTTTAAAACCACATAAAAGATTAGAGATTGCAGGTGTAGAAATTATGCTAAGAAAACTAGGAAAAAAACTTGGAATTAAGAAGGTACATCCACATAAATTTAGAAGAACTATGGCCACTAATGCAATAGATAAAGGTATGCCTGTTGAACAAGTTCAAAGGCTTTTAGGACATACAAAAATTGATACTACAATGCAATATGCAATGGTAGACCAAAATAATGTAAAAAATTCATATAGAAAGTACATTGGTAAATAAGTAAATCCCAATTTATAGAGATGTTTGGTGATCCTGAAGATAATCCTTATAATTGGGAATGTCCTAATATTACAAAAGTAGTTAAAGGTAAAGTTAGTAATGGATATTTTGCTAAAAGAGACGAGTATATTCAAGATGGAAATGTAGGGATTTTGGGTGTCTCTAATATAGTTAATAGAATTTATTCTAATTTCCAAAATATACCAAGAACTAATGCTTCACAAACGGATATAAATAAGTTCATGGTTAGGTATGGAGATATGCTTTTTTGCCGTTCATCTTTAGTTGAAGAAGGAATTGGAAAAGCATCAATAGTTCCACATGATATTCCATCCGATATTTTATTTGAATGTCATGTTATAAGGTTGCCGTTAGACTTAGATAAATGTGTACCTGAATATATGCAAATATTAAGCTCGACAAATTTCTTCAGAAAACAGATAATTTCTCAAGCTAAAACTTCAACTATGACAACAATTGGCCAAGATGGAATACTAAAAACTAATATTCTTTTACCTCCGATTGAACTTCAAAGGAAATTTTTGACTATATTTGAACAAATCGATAAATCGAAATTTATCACTTAAATGTGGCTTTATACTATAAATTTTTCGAAAAATATTATATAATTAATATAATAAGGGTGTGATGAAGCATGAATTTCGAATATTTAAGCAAATTAGAACATTTTAATACTCTATATGATTGCTGTAGCGTTGCAGAAGAATTGGTATATAGCTATCCAGATTCTAGTGCTATTAAATCATTAAATGGTTTAGATTATATTGTTAAATTTGTTATCAATGCCAAAACTGGCTCTATTCCAATGAAATACGATTTATATGAATTATTAAATTCAAAAGAATTCACTTCATTCATCAATAATAATGAATTATTAACGTCACTACATTTCATTAGAAAAGTTGGAACTATGGCTACTCGTAATGAAAAAGTAGATAGAAACATGGCCCTTATATCATTGCAAAACTTATATGTATTTGTAGGTGAATGTTTAAAGAAATTAACAATTATTAATTCATACCCTGAATTTGATAAAAGTTTATTAAAAAAAGTTAAAGATGATGTAAAACAAGAAAAGTTTTCTACAGATACTGAAGCTGAAGAGTTTAATTTATATAAAAATTCTATTCCTAAGGATACAGTTTTATCATATAAACCAACTATGAGTGAAAGTGAAACTCGTAAAGTTTATATTGATGTTGAATTAGAATCTGTAGGATGGAAGGTATGTAAAAAAGAAAATGCACCAGTGGCTGGTGAAGCAGGTATAGAAATACGTGTAGATGGAATGCCTAATAATAAAGAAGAAGGATTCTGTGATTATGTATTATATGATACAGATGGAAAACCTCTTGCTATTATTGAAGCTAAAAAAACAAGTGTTAACCCAATTAAAGGTAGACAACAAGTAATGCTTTATGGTGAATGCATGAAAAAGGTTTGGGGTTATACTCCAGTTCTATATTACACAAATGGTTATGAAATAAATATTATAGACCAATTAGGATATCCAGAAAGAACAGTTTTAGGATTCATGAGTCTTAAAGAATTAAAATTAACAATTCAAAGACAAAGTATGAATAGAACTATTACAGATTTTAACTTTGATCCTACTATTGCTAATAGACCTTATCAAATTACAGCATTAACTAAGATATTAGAATCATTTAATGCTAAAAGAAGAAAAGCTTTATTAGTATTAGCTACAGGAACAGGTAAAACAAGAACTGCAATTTCACTAACAGAAATATTAACAAGACATGATTGGGTAAAGAATGTTTTATTCTTAGCAGATAGAACATCATTAGTATCTCAAGCATTCTTTAATTTCCAAAAACTATTACCTAATATGTCAATGTGCGTAATATCTGATAAAACTATTAGTAAAGAAATAGATTATGATGCTAGAGTTACATTCTCAACTTATCAAACTATCATTAATATGATTAATGGTGAACATAAGAAGTTTGGTGTAGGACGTTTTGATTTAATCATAATCGATGAAGCTCATAGATCCATATTTAATAAATATGGTGCTATATTTAACTATTTTGATTCTCTATTAGTTGGATTAACTGCAACTCCAAGAGATGATGTAAAAAATGATGCATCTACATATGATATATTTGAATTACCTAATGGTGAACCTACATACAGTTACGATTTAGATGAAGCCGTTAAAGAACAATATTTAGTTGCATATAGATGTTTTGATAAAACTACTGAGTTACTAAAACGTGGAGCTAAATATAACGATTTATCTGATGCAGATAAAAAGAAATATGAAGAAGCGTTTGCTGTATTAGGAGAAATGCCTGAACATATCAAAGGTAGTGACTTTTTCAAAAGAGTATATAATAAAAAGACATGTGATGTAGTTCTTCAAACATTAATGGAAGATGGTTTGAAAATTAAAAATGGTGATGTTATAGGTAAAACAATTATCTTCGCATATAACCATAAACATGCTGAATTAATAGTTAAACGATTTAAAGAATTATATCCAGAATATGGTCCTGATTTCTGTCAATTAATTGATAACTATGTGAATTACTCAGATTCATTAGTTAGACAGTTCTCAAATGGTGGATTACCACAAATTGCTGTATCAGTTGATATGTTAGATACGGGTATCGATGCACCAGATGTATTAAATTTAGTATTCTTCAAAGAAGTATACTCTAAAATTAAATTTGTTCAAATGATAGGTAGAGGAACTAGATTATGTCCTAATCTTAATGTAGTATCACCTAGCAGAGAATACTTTGTAAATGTAACAGAAGATAATACACTTCGCAATTACAAAGATAAACAAGGATTCTACATTTTTGATTTCTGTGATAACTTTGAATACTTTGATTTACATCCAGATGGAAGAACATCAAAAGGAAGCTTAAGCTTATCTCAAAGATTATTTGAAATTAAATTATCATTAACACATGAGATGAATAATTTAATTCATTTAAGTAACGCATTTAATCATGATTATTATAATGCTACATTAGATGAGTTATGCTCAACAATTAATAGTTTAAATCGTGAATTATTATCTGTTAAAATGAATCTACCATATATAGATAAATATAAGGATAGATCCGTATGGCAAGCATTAACAGAACAACAAATCAACGAAATTAAAAAATATTTAACTTCATTAATTGTTACATTTGGTGGTACTAACGATAAAGCTAAGGTATTAGACTATCATGCATATAATTATGAAAGACATATGTTAAATCATGCAATTGATGCCGATTATTCAAAATACTTTATGATGTCATGTGCTGAATATCTAATTAATAATAAAGCAGGTATCGATGAAGTATTAAGTAATAAGATTTTATTGTTAAATTTAATTAATGAAAAATTCTGGGAAAAACTTAATGTTGAAAAAATGGAAGAAGTTAGATTAAAATTTAGAAATTTAATGGCTTACATTGATGTAACAGGTAATCCAGATATTACTTTAGATATTTCAGATGAAGTTGTAGAAAAAGGAGAAAGAATATTTAAAGCTACAGGCATTAAAACATACGAACGTAGAGTTTTAGATTACTTGATGGAACATTCTGACTCACCTGTAATTAAAAAGATTAAAAATTTAGAAAAACTAACAAATGCTGATATTGATTATCTTGAAGATATTCTATGGAAAGAATTGGGTACTAAAGAAGATTACCTTGAAGTTACTCATCAAGATTTACCAGCATATGTAAGAAAAATTGTTTCACTAGATGTTGAAACAGTAAATAAAAAGTTAAGTGAATATTTCTCTATGGATAGTTTAACATCAGAACAACAAGAATTTATTCGTCAAATAATATTATATGTTAGACAAAATGGAGATATCACTCCAGAAGAAATCCAACAAAATGAACCGTTCTCTGAAATGGATATTTATGAAATATTTGGAGAGAATATGGAAATTCTAGCAACGGTAATTGATGTTATGCATTACTCTATAGTTGCTCAAAATTAATATTAAAAAACACAAAACAGCTTACAGTCGAAAGATTGTAAGTTTTTTTTACGTTTTAATTAGACCCTCCCAAAAACCGTTCACCCTCACCCTCGATAATAGTAGCTGTAAGGAGCGCAAGAGTGCAAATTAGAGTTCCTTTGGAGGTGATGAATATGACTGTTGAAGATGAAGAAGTTAATCCAGAAATGCTAAAAGGATGTCTAGCATTAACCCTACATTTTATGGGAAAAAGCAAATATGAAACTAGACAAGCTCTATTAGTATTACGTGATATGCTTCAAAACGGATACACCAAAGATGATATGGTCAAATATTATCAAAACTTAAAATTTAAAGATTAAAATCAGGAGGATTTAGAAATGACAACAGACGCAAGTAAAGGATATGTAGCCTATACACTACATAATATGTATTTCAGCAATGATGATATGGTAGACATCATTGGTACATTTGGGATAGAAATCAAACGTATCTATCCGGCAACTACATTAAGTTTAGAAGAAACTACAAATATCACTAAGGAAGAAACCGTAGCCTTCTTTACAAAAGCTTTAGTTAGATTAGGTTTTAAGAGTTTCGCAGTGGATGAAATCATACTTGAATTAATGAAATCATTCTCTCTTATAGAAGAATCATATGCTGAAGAGTATTTCGGTGAGGATAAGTTCTTTCACAAGATTAAACCTGTTAAGAAGAAACATTCTAAATCCTCTAAAAGAAAGAAAGGACATTAGTATGGAAGATATTGTAACAGAAGTAATATCTATTGATTTCAGTGAATTAGCTGAAAAATCATTTGCAGCATTAAAGATGCACAAAAGAGTTGATACTAAGAGTTTAAAAGCAATTAATAATGATTTCTTAAGAAAGTTTTATAACTCTAGAATCACTATGAAAAGTGTAACATTAGCAAATATGTTTAGAAAAAGTGTTTATAAATGTGCAAATCATTTACCTAAAAGAACTAAAGCAAGTGTTATCCAAACATTTTATGACTTCATTGCATTAGATGGTTCTGTATTAATTGATGATCCTATTGATGGGTATATCAACGGAGAAATCTTAATGCAGGAGAGACATAATGAAGAAAAGTAATCAGGCGTATTTATTAATCACATTAGCCCTATTAGGGTATGACATTAAAGATGCGATAGAAATAATTAAATTATATTCTAGAGTATCAAATTCAGTAAGCGAAGAAGTAGCTATTGAATTTATGTTTAACAGCAAGGCAAACAACAAGCCATTTCCTAAGAAAAATAATAAATTTAAGGAGGACAAATAAAATGAAGGGAAAAATTGATGTAAATTGTATTATTTCAAAAGACTTTAGTGGAGAATTAGTTGTTAAAACTAAAGCAATTATTAAAAATATGAAGCAATCTAGTGTATTTGGAAAGGGATATGGAAACTTACAAGTAAAAATTAAGCATGAGTTTTCATTTGATACTTTACAAGCGATTGCTGCAGATAAGGGTATGTTAGACCACTTAGATGATAAAGGTGGAATTATGTTCTACGGCTTAGAAGCAGAATATGTACAAGCTAAAGCTAAGAACTCAGATAGAGAATATAAGGTAATTTTAGTTAACTTTGGTACTAAAGAAAATCCTTTAATTAGATGTTTCTATTTAAATCAAAAGCATGAAATTACATTGAAAGCATTCCAATTAGAATATCCATTCACTAAAAATGCAGAAATTGATGTTGAATCAGTTGAAACAATTGAAGTTGATGAAGATTAAAATTAACTAATTTCTTCCCTATAGCACTCGTAGGGAATTAATAGTTTGAAGGAGAAATGATATATGCAATTAATATGGGGAGCAGTTAAAAATGTATTTGCATTATTAGGTAGTGTAATACAAATTATATGGTCACTAATTAAATTTATATTCTCTAAATGTTGGAAATTTATTTTACTAATCGGAAGCTTACTTATAACATTATTTTCAATAAGAAAAGCTTCAAAGGAGGAATAACTTAAAATGAAAAGATTTAAAATTTTATTCACATTCCTCATCACAATATTATCATTATTTTTATTTGTATCACCAGTGTTCGCTGCTGAATCACAACTAGAAGATCAAATAAAAGAAGAAATTGAAGAATATGTATCAAGTGGTGAATTAGAATCATGGCATCTTAGACTTTATGAAGATGAAGGATATCAAACATATTATTGGAAAAGGTGTCACCTAAGCAATGATTTCGATTATTTCAGGTCAATGACATACCAAGAAGCTCAGACAATATGTAGCTGGTATGAAAACGAAATGACTCAAACTTGGGTATATGTATTAGAAAACCTAGATATAGAACCACAGTGGTTAGAACCAGATAAATATTTAGGTTTATATTGGGATTCAGTAATTAACAATACTGCAGATGAAGGATACTTATATCTTATCTGGACCAGTCACTATACACCATCAGAATTCGTCACATTAACACAAGTTAAAGAATCAGGTAAAGTATATAACTTGTATGATTCAGAAGCTGATATGGATGACTTCAAATCAAACTTCTTAACATCAACGTATTACCATTATAAAGAAAGTGATTTAACAATTCACTTAACACCAATTGCGGGTTACACAGATGGAGAACAGTTCGGTTTACCTTTAAAACAAATCTACAACTTCCAAGGATTTGTCTACGGAATGGATCAAGCTCAATATTCATCTAACATGGATCCAGCTAATCAATTTAATGGTAAATGTACAGAAGAAATAAGATTTGATTTAGGATTAATGCCTAAACAAGATGGTAAGAATTCAATGCAGCTTACAACACACGGTTATGAAATTATTGAAGCATGTGAAGCACAAAGCCATTTTGACTTACTAGCTTATGGCGGTTATGGTCACTTCGCTTACTTTAATACAACGATAAAAATCGACAAGATATATCGTGTTGACGTAGCTTACAAAATAACAAATGATGATAAACCATGGTACCAATTCTTTTTACCAGATGAGGAACACCAAATTCAAAAATCATTAACACCAGAAAGAGTCAAAGGTGGAATCTTCGGTTTATATAACTTCGCAGGATTCGAAGAAGGCTCATACCAATCTACCGTTGATGGTAGAACAAATTATAAATACAAACTACATCTAAACTATGACGACACAGCTTGGAACTGGTTTGTAGGTCAAGAATTCTACGAATGTGATTATAGAAGAGTATCACAATTCCAAATCTTAAGAATGAACTTCTTAGTAGATGGAGAAACATACGATGTACCTATCAAAATGGATACCATTGAAGGTGATACATTATTCATTCTAGATCCAGACTTAATTCTTGATACAGAAACACCATATTACGACTTTAAAAATTGGTTAGATGATGGTATCGCTGATTTAAAAGAAAAGTTTAAAGATTACTTACCTTATATATATGCAGTTGCAGGTATCTTAGGTGCAGTCTTATTAATATGGGTTGGAATAAAGGTTTATAAATTCTTTAGATTCCTATTCGGTTGGATTCCAGATAAAAAAGATGATAACCAGAATAAAAAAGAATAAATATAAATGAAAGGAAAATAAACATGATTATAAAGAAACTTATGTTAGGTGCCTTAGCAGCTGCAACTATGGCAACCTCAATTGGAGTAGCAAACACTCCAGTATTTGCAGCAGAAGAAAATGAAGCGGTAGCTGCTTCAATTAATTATAATTCTATTTCGTGTATAACACCATTTCCGGATGAGTCTTTAAGAGAAGCAACTTATTTTGAACATAATGGAATTATGTACACATTAGGTGATACAGATAATAAATATCATGCTTATCCAGTAAATAGTCCATCTGAAGTAAGATATTTAGCACTATATTCTCATTTATTTGAAAAAGAAATAGATTATTCAGAACTAGATTTATCATTTTATTCAAATGTAATTAAAGTAATTATTAACGCTAATAATCCAAATACATTTTATTCATATTTAACTGGGTTAACAAAGGAATTTGACTTATATCTAACAGGTCAATTTAGCTTTAATCAATATGTTAAAGATTTAAACATTAAAGGTTTATACCATGTATGTCCTTATTATGGAAACTCAGAAGTTTTAGAAAGTATTGAGCATTTAAACGGTTCTAAAGTTGATGCTGTATATAGCTATAGATTTGGAAATAATTATTGGGCATACAATACATCTACATTTGAAGATGCAGAAATTACAAACGCTGATGGTACAGTATTAACAATGCAAACTATTGTTGATACAAAGGATTTAAGATTTGATCTAGAAGATTTTATGCCATATGAAACTTATAAAACAAATGTACCTTATTTAGGGGCATCTGGTTGGAATGAAGTTGAAGACTTAACAAATGATGGTTTAATCCAAGATAAAATGGATTACTTCATTAGATCTATCGATTCAAAAGTTGAAACTTTATATTTTGATCACGATGGATTTAATTCTAATAACGTGATGTTTGACTGTAAAAGATTAGTATTACCACATTACGATGGAC
Source organism: Anaeroplasmataceae bacterium (assembly GCA_045126355.1). Lineage (GTDB taxonomy): Bacteria > Bacillota_I > Bacilli_A > Acholeplasmatales > Anaeroplasmataceae > CAZSIA01. Next base: position 10,041 of record JBGVOE010000093.1, read on the forward strand.
AATCATTTTTAAACTCTGAATTCGAAGAAATAGTCTTAATTAATGATTATGATGATTATAACTTTACAGACTTTCAACATGCAAAAACAATTCGTTTCGTATCTCCAGATGAAACTGGTGGTGTAGTATGGAGAGGTTTTGGTAAAAATGTAAATTATATTAAAGAAATTGAAAAAATATTAATACCTGAACAATACGCTGAAAGCCATTATTCAATGTTAGTAAATGATGAAGATTTAGGATCAAAAGTAGAATTATATGATGAATCAACATATACAATGCCTACACGTTCATCATTCTTATCTACAAATGGAAGCATCTATGAAGTAGAAGATCAATCATTATTGCTAGCTAACTTGGAAGCTGATATCGCAGTTATGACAGCTGCGGGAGTAACTCCAACAACTGATACTCCAGTAGATATCCAAATTGCTGAGTATTATGAATCAGTAGAAGATGTTACAACACCAGATGCAGGCGATAATGGTTCAACTGATAATGGTAATGATTCTAATGATGAAATCGTATTTGAAGATGAATCAGAATGGACTACAGGTGTTAATACAATTGGAACATTAATGTATGCATCAGATAAATCTTTAGAAGATGTAGTTAGATTAGCTTCTAACTTCATGGTATGGGAAGATGGAGAAATTGCTGATCCAACTGAATATGACATTATCTGTAATATTGTTGGTGAAAGATTATCTATCACAGTAAAGAAAGATGGACAAATCAAAAAATCAGTAAATATCTATATCGAAACTGTTCCAGCTGAATATGGTGAATTCATTTATGTAGAATTATTTGGGACAAATCATGGTGTTTTATTAACAGACATTGATGAAACTCGTACTACAAATATTAATAACTTATATGATTATGTAATGGCTAACGCTATTAATTATGATTTATTTAATGATGTAGAAATTGAAGAATATAGCTTCGATGAAGAACACTTAGATACAGTAGATTCTTACTATAGACATAGAATCGCTCAAAAGTATTTCCAAACATCTACAATGATTGTTACTCAAGACCATGATTCATTAATGGATACTACAAATCTTGATTTAACAACTACTGGTATTATCAACCCAGATGACGATGTCGAAGATGCTGAAACAGAATACGATGTTAAATACATTTCTGCAATTTACGCTCCAGCTACAATGAATGCTAAAACTATTCCATATTTATTAGAAGAATTATTAGTAACTAAAGATGGTGAGCCTGTAACAGAAAACATCACAGTATCAATCTCATATGATGGTTCATTACCAAATAATGAAGATTATTCATTTAGAATGTATGTAAGATTACCAGATGATTGTCGTTATGAAAAAGAAGTTAACGTTAAAGTCTTAGATGGTACATCAAATGTTGGTTATGTTGTATTTGAAGATGGTTCAATTGTTGCAGTATATCACATTAATGCTGAACACACTGTAGAAACATTAACAAATCAAATTGATAGATTCTTATCTGAAACATTAAAAATGTCAAATCCTAATGTAGTAATTCCAGCTGAAACAAATTTAGGCTCAACTAAAACATATACTGGATTTACATATGGTGATGATAAAGAGTTAACAGTAATCCATTCAGGAGTTGCAATGTTAAATTATTCAACAGCTGATAGACCAGTTGATGATTCAGTATTTAAAGAAGGTTATAGTGCTATGACTAACATTTACTTTACTGACAACTACAATGTTAACGATGTAGTAAAAGCTATTGGTAATAAGTTGTTATTAAAAGAAGGTGTACAAGTTGATGGTGAATATAGAGTTGAATCAACTGTATATAAAGATACAATCGCTTGGACATTCTACATTAACGATGTAAAAGTATATTCATGTCAAGCATCTTACTCAATCATTAGTGATTCAGAAGTAGGTAACTTCATTTATGCAGACGCATTTAGATTCCATACAGGTATCTTATTACTTGAAAAAGGAAACGAAAATGCATTTGCGGATGTATATAACCAAGTAATCAAATCTTGTAAATACACTATTGAAGAACCTACTACAACAAAATCATTAGATTTATCATCAGAAGGACAAATGGTTGTCCGTGAAGTTCATCAATTAGGTGATTATAACTACTATAACTTTGAAACTACAGTATATGTAGTAGACTTCGAAAATGAAGTAGAAGATTCAACTACTGAAATTGTAACTCCAACACCAAATCCAGGTGAAGGTGGTAACCAAGGTGGAAACACTGGCAACTCAGGTAACACTGGAGAACAACCTGATGACGGTAAAGACGAAACACCAGATGATGGTAAGTTAGATGAAATCAAAGATAAATTAGATAACTGGTTTGAAGACTTTAAAGCTAAGGTTGAAGAAAACAAAGCATTAAAAGCTGCCACAATCGCCTTCGGTTGTATCACAGGTATCTTATTATTATACGGAATCTATGTAATCTTCAAAAAATTATTTAGATGGTTAGGAAGATAATATTATCTATCCTTGGGACTCTAGGAATAGGAATTCTCTTATTCCTAGTTTTCCAAAACCTAGATTCATTCGTAGCTACAACAAATAGATTAAGTGACATTTTGAAGATTGATAGCTTAAAGAATTTCTTTGAAGTCTACAATGAATCATCCACTCAAATATATGACGAATCCATAAAAGAAATAGAAGGTGCAGTTAATGGAGTTATTGATTCATTTAATCAAGTATCTCAAAAGCCCTTCGAAGAACTTTTAGCAGAATTTCTTTATAACCTATTAGATTTTGGATTGGACTTCTTTATCTATTTCTGTAACTATGGATTAAATGCTATATTAATAGCTTATATCCTCCTACATGAAACATTTGCAGGAGAACAATTGAACATAAAAACAAGCCCACTTGCTTATCTTTGGATAAAGATAAATAACCTACTAAATAACTTTAAAAACGGCGTAATTTGGCTCTTTAGACAAATTTTGAACTTCTTATCGAGTAACAAACAAATAATCGTTTTAAGCTTATTTTTAATGCTTTGTGCTAACGGATTCATGTATAGATTTATAGTTGAATTTGTAATATTCTTAATAACTTATGTTATTAGAATGGTCAACCTAGAAACCTATATTGTGATATTCCAAATCGTACAAACAATATTCACATTCTTATACCCAAAATTAAAATTCGTACCTTTATGGATATGGATACCTACACTAATCTTAACAATATTCTTAAACGCAGTAGCTCGTGCTAAATTCAAACTAAAAAAGAATCATGAAAGATTAAAAGACTTCGCAAAAGATGAACTAACACAAACTACCTTTATAAATGGTCCACCAGGAACTGGTAAAACATTACTTAATGTAAGTTTAACACTAGCTAGTGAAGAAAATTATATTGAAGAACTAGAAAAAATGTTACTAGATTATGAAATGCAATATAAATACATAAACTTCGCTACTGTACGTGCTCATCCAGAACGTTATCCAGAACATGAAGCTTATATAAATACATATAATTTACTAACTTCAAGAGGAACATTTATAATATCTAATTATGCTATTTACTCACCCTTATTTAATCAATATTCTAAGATATTTAATTTTAATTATATGAGAGTAAATCAGCATACTGATATCTATCCCTTAGAAGAATATATCGTTATATCAATATCAGAATTTGATAAAGAATATAACTCCCATGATGATAAAAAAGCAGTTGGACAAGATGGTGCTGCAACCTTCTTTTCAACTGTATCACA
>JBGVOE010000094.1:0-2007 GCA_045126355.1 Anaeroplasmataceae bacterium
TTGGAATAAACATCATTATTAAAGTAGCGGGATATAACAATAGTTCAAAATATAAAACATAAAGTGGTCCTAGTAAAATTGATAATAAATTCACTTCATAATTAGTATTTATAATAAATGGTAATGTCACTAAAAAAGCAATAAACGATGTTATATATGTTTGAATTATTTTATTTTCTATTTTAAAGTTTTTAGTAAAAATCACTATAATAAAGCTTACTATAAAACTAAGTTCAAAAGAAAGTAAAAATAATAGTCTTGGATTAATAATTAACAAAAGTATCCCACAAATTGATAAAGTATCCAGTTGTGTAAAATAAAGTTTTTTATATTGAAAAAGCTTTTTAAATAAAACCATAAGGACCGCTCGTAGGACAGTTAATTCAAAATTAGTTACAAATAAGTAAAAGATTAAAAATAATATAACTATAATATCAACCGGTTTTTCATAATAGAAAATCTTTTTTAAAATAAATTCTAAAAATAAAATAAGTAACGCTACATGCATTCCACTTACAGCCATTAAATGAGAAATCCCTAAATTGTTTGTAACCTCTAAAATTGAATCATCTTCTTTTTGGGCAAACACCAACATCTTAATATAATTTTTATATAATGATGGATTATTATCTACTATATTACAGAAAAACTCCTGTATCTTTCCAATAACAAAAAAATTATTTATAAATTTAAATGATTTTAATTCATAATAAGCTTTAATATCTTTATTAGCTAGATAGTCACTATAATTAAAGAGTTCTGTATCATAATCGATTTTTTTAATTTTAAACTCTCCATAATCACCTAAACTTAATTCGTTTTTATGATATATTAAGACCTTCATTCCATCTGTATTTATAACCGCACTTTTACTACTACACTCAATTACTACACCACTAAATACTTCTTTATCAAACTTAATAAAATATCTACTACTAGAAACAACAATAATAATAGATAAAATTAAATTTAAATAAAAAAGTGATGTTTTTTTAAATAGAAAAATATTAAAAATAATAAATACAAATATAAAATACCAATAGCGTAAACACAAAATTAATAAAATAATTGATATAAATAAAAAGTGGGTATTATCAAACAGTAATGAAATCTTTGATCTTTTCATAAACTTTATCTCCGATTCCTTTTACATTTTTAATTTCTTCAATTGTTTTAAAAGGTGAGGTTTGTCTATATGAAATAATATTTAAAGCTAAATACTCTCCTATTCCATCTAACTCATCTAACTCTTTTAAAGTAGCTGTATTAATGTTTACTTTTTCACTTAATAAAACATCATTTAACAAAACACTGCCTAAATAATAAGTTTTATTATCTTCTACCCTCATATTTAAATCAAAATCATTTATATTAGCGTTATACTTAGCTTTAACATAATCAAATAGCTCTCCTATAGTCCAATTACTTGGTACTTTAAAATAGCCACTTCTTTCTACATTACCACCAACATAAACCGTGACATAATCTTTTATAATAATTTCATCATTAATCTCTTCTGTAACAATACTATCGCTACTATAATTACAACTTACTAAATAAAAACCAACAATAATTAATAAAAATACACATATAATAATAAGATTTTGCCTCTTCATATTTTTCACCTCATTACTATAGTTACATCTTCTAAAAAAATTACTAAAAAAATTAGATAAGAAAAATCAAGAATAAATTTAATAATTTTTATATGAAATAATTATTTATTAAAACCAGCACAAAAAATCCTCATTTTTTTGAGGGTTTTTAACATTTTTGATGTATAATATTATCGGTTATTCAAATAGACAACCATTTTTGCATAATGAATGAATTATTCGAAGGGTTTTATTCATTGATGCTACTAAAGCGGCTTTAGGTTTCATACCTGAAGCTTTTTTCTTTTTATAAAAGTCCACTATTACACTTTCTCTATTAGTTTTAATCATACATGAAACTGCTAAATACAATAATGAACGTAATTTCTTATTACCTTTTTTAGAAATTTTT
>JBGVOE010000095.1:0-6624 GCA_045126355.1 Anaeroplasmataceae bacterium
TAGAAACACCACATCCTGAGCGTAAAGAGCACTCTCCTAAATTAGCTAGTCTTAACGCACCAGGGTAATTTGAAGATCCTCCCATTATTCCAACATATCCATATGTTCCTTTATTTGAAAAATTCATTCTAGGCTTTAAAAAGTCCTTAATATCGCCGTTTTTTAGCAAATGCATATAATTTTCAGGTTGTAAAATACCAATATCGATATTAACAATTTCTTTTATTAAATCTTTTGCTTTATTTAAAAATAATCCCGGTTTTAAATAACCAATAGATACTGTTAAATCGCTTTTAACAGCGTATTCATACATACCGTTATCCCCATTTAAACCTGAGTTAATATCAATTGAAATAACAGGTTTATTAACATTATTTAAATAGATTATCGCATCTAAAATCAACCCTCTTGGCTCACCTTTAAAGCCAGTACCTAAAAGTGCGTCTACATAAATATCATATTCTTTTAAATCATTACTTATAATCATCATCGGAATATTTGATTCTTCACACTTCTTATAATAATAAAGGCCATCACTGCTAAATCTATTTGATGTTAAAATTATATGAGGATTATATCCTTTATTATGTAAAATCAACGCTAATGCATAACCATCTCCTGCGTTATTACCACTTCCACAAAAGATAGCTATCTCATCGTGCCACTTGTATGATGAATACACTCCCATAGCTGCCCTATACATTAATTCTTTACTAGGAGTTCCAGTCTCTATTGTTAATGAATCTAATTTTCGCATATGATCTACTAATATTACTTTTTCCATATTAATTCCCACCTTTAAAAAGAAAAACCTTAATTAAATTATATCACACTTAATTAAGGTTTTAAATTTAGTTATTTAATTATAGATTAGCTCCATAATCACAAACAATAGTTTGTCCTGTAATTGGTTTTGATTCATCACTTGCTAAAAATAATAATACATTAGCTACATCTTCTGCTGTACATGATGGACAATTTTTTAAATCAGCATGGGCGGCCATTGCGCCAAACATTTCCATATCCATACTAGCGAAATTCATACCAGCAGTCATTGGTGTTAAAATGTTACCTGGACATAATACATTACAACGAATATGAGATGCAGCAGTTCTCATTGCTGTATGTTTTGTAATACCGATAATAGCAGCTTTACTTGATACATAAGCTGCTCCTCCACCACCGTTATAACCAGCAACACTAGCTACATTTACAATTGAACCTGCTTGTTGTGGTAACATATGTCTTAATGCAGCACGAATGCAGTACATTGTACCTTTTTGGTTGATTTGAATAACTCTATCTAAATCTTCATCATTAAATTTATTAACAGCTGCTAATCCTTCATCTAAGATACCAGCATTATTAATTAAAGCATCAATTTTACCAAATGTTTTAACTGTAGTTTCAATTAAATTATCACAGTCTTCAACGCGTGAAATATCAGTAGGAATACTTAATACATTTCCACCCATTTCTTTAATTTCAGCCTCAACTAAAGCTAAAGCACTAGCTCTTCTGGCACTAATTACAACTGTAGCTCCTTCAGATGCAAATAATTTTGCAGAAGCAGCACCTACTCCAGAGTTTCCTCCTGTAATTACAACAACTTTACCATCTAAACGTCCCATTTTATCCTCCTATATTAAAATTACCCAAAAGGAACGACTTTTGGGTAATATATTTTAACTATTATTGTTTGTTTTTAATATATTCATCAATTCCAGCAGCTGCAGTTTTTCCTGCACCCATTGCTAAAATAACTGTTGCAGCACCTGTAACAGCGTCTCCACCAGCGTATACACCTTCAACAGATGTTAAACCAGCTTCATTAACGATAATTCCACCCCAAGATTCAGTAGCTAAACCTGAAGTAGTTGCTTTGATAAGTGGGTTAGGGCTTGTACCTAAACTCATGATTACACAGTCAACGTCTAATACTAATTCGCTGTCTGGTTTTACAACTGGGCGACGACGTCCAGAAGCATCAGGTTCACCTAATTCCATTTCAACGCATTTCATACCACAAACTGTACCAGTTTCATCACCTAAGATAGCAGTTGGGTTAGTTAATGTTTTGAAGATGATACCTTCTTCTTCAGCATGTTCAACTTCTTCTTTACGAGCAGGTAATTCTTCCATACCACGACGGTAAACGATATAAACTTTTTCAGCGCCTAAACGTAATGCACATCTAGCAGCGTCCATTGCAACGTTACCACCACCAACTACAGCAACATTTTTGCTTTGTTTGATTGGAGTAGTTGAATCTGGTCTATAAGCTTTCATTAAGTTAACGCGAGTTAAGAATTCGTTAGCTGAATATACACCTTTTAAGTTTTCACCAGGAATGTTCATGAATTTTGGAAGACCAGCACCACTACCAATGAATACTGCTTCAAAACCATATTCACTTACTAATTCATCAATTGTAATTGAACGTCCGATAACCATGTTAGTTTCAACTTTAACACCTAAAGCTACTAAACCATCGATTTCTTTTTGAACGATTGATTTTGGTAAACGGAATTCAGGAATACCATATACTAATACACCACCAGCTAAGTGTAATGCTTCGAAGATTGTAACTTCGTAACCTAATTTAGCTAAGTCACCAGCACATGTTAAACCAGCAGGACCACTACCTACAACAGCTACTTTATGACCGTTAGATTCTGGTCTTACAGGAGCTTCTGTAGCATGTTCATTATGCCAGTCAGCAACGAATCTTTCTAAGCGACCAATAGCAACTGGTTCACCTTTGATTCCACGAACACATAAACCTTCACATTGGCTTTCTTGAGGACATACACGTCCACAAACTGCAGGTAAGCTTGAAGATTTAGAAATAACTTGGTAAGCTTCTTCGAATTTACCTTGAGCTACTAAACCAACGAATTCAGGAATATGAATATGTACAGGACATCCACCCATACATCTAGGGTTTTTACATAATAAGCAACGTTGTGCTTCATCGATAGCCATTTCTTTAGTATAACCTGTAGCTACTTCTAAGAAGTTTTTACCACGTACGATTGGATCTTGAGATGGCATTGGGTTTTTCTTTAAAGACATATTAGCCATGATTACTTAACCTCCTTTTTGAATAAGTTACAAGCAGCTTCTCTAGCGTGAGCTTCGAATTCACCGTAACTTCTACCACGACTCATAGCTTCATCGAAGTCTACTTCGAATCCGTCAAAGTCTGGTCCGTCAACACATGCAAATTTAGTTTTTCCACCAACTGTTAAACGACATCCACCGCACATACCAGTTCCGTCGATCATAATTGGGTTCATAGAAACAACAGTTTTTACACCGAAAGGTTTTGTAGTAGCAACTACAAATTTCATCATGATAAGTGGTCCGATAGTGATTACTTCATCATAGTTTTCTCCACTTTCAATTAATTCTTTTAAAGGAGCAGTAACTACACCTTTTTGACCATGAGAACCATCATCTGTCATTAAAATTAATTTATCAGATACAGCTCTAAATTCATCTTCTAAGATTACTAAATCTTTATTTCTGAAACCTACGATTGAATGAACTTCGCATCCTAATTCATGTAATTTTTTAGCGATAGGATAAGCGATTGCGCAACCTACACCACCACCAACTACAGCAACTTTCTTTAATCCTTCTGTGTGTGTTGGAACACCTAAAGGACCAACGAAGTCGTGGATATAGTCTCCTTCTTCTAAATAATTTAATTGAATTGTAGATCCACCAACAATTTGGAAGATGATTGTGATTGTACCTTTTTCACGATCATAATCAGCAATTGTTAAAGGAATTCTTTCGCCATTTTCATCAACACGTAAAATAATGAATTGACCTGGCTCTGCTTTTTTTGCTACGAATGGAGCTTCAACTTCCATTAATGTAACAGTAGGATTAAGACAAACCTTTCTCACAATTTTGTTCATGTTATTTTTCTCCTTTTCTATTAATTGACACAACGCATTTATACACAGACTCGTATAAAGATTTTTGTTGTGAGAATTGAATCATTTTAAGATTCTTTGTTGATTTTTTGATCAACACTATATCGTTAGCGTTTACTGGATATTCAACATCTCCATCAACGATAACTACATTTTGATTAATACCAACATTCTCATTCTTACACACTGTTAAATGAACAACATCATTTTTAGAAACAACAAGTGAAGAGAATGTTTTTGATTGAGGACAAATTGGTGTAATTACATAACAATCACTACTTGTTGAAAGCAGTGGTCCTCCCGCACTTAAATTATATGCACTAGACCCATTAGGAGTTGACACAATTATTCCATCTGTGTAAACTTCACTAAAATCTGTATTATTAATCGCAATATTAACACCAAGTATTTTAGGTGATGTGCCACGATGAACAACTACATCATTAAACGCTACAAACTTTTCAACCTTTTTATTAGATCGAATTATCTTACATTCTAAAGCTAAGTGATTAGTTATAACATAATCATCACTTATAAGCTTATCAATATAAGTAGAGTAGTCATCTAATTCAGCAACAGCTAATGCACCAATTCTTCCAAGATTAATTCCCATAATTGGAATATTATATTTTTTGTATTTTCTAGCATAAGTTAAAATTGTTCCATCTCCACCTAAGACAATCATTAAATCAACTTGATTAATTTCTTCAGGTGAAATAAGGTAAGAGCAATTAGGGAAAACTAATTCTTGGGCATCAACAAAAACCGTAACACCTTTTTCTACTAAAGAATTAATAATTTCTTTAGAATGTGTTAACTCTTTATCTTTTTTCATATTTGCCACAAAAAGAATTTTTTTCATCAAAAGTTTCTCCTTTTTTTAACCATACATTATATATTATACTCTTTATTTTCTCTAGTGTAAATACACTAGAGTCTAATTATCTTCTAAATTTCTTCATTTTTCGACATAAATTACGTAAAAATCCGCTCATATTTTGTAATACAAGCGGTATTTATATATTACTATTTAAAAAATTAGAATGCAGTTAAACCACTATCAGCAGTCATAACAGCACCATTAATAATAGATGCTTCATCACTAGCTAAGAATAATGCAGCATTAGCAATTTCTAATGGTTCAGCCATTCTGTTACCGAATCCTGCAGCTAACATCGCAACACCTAAACCTTTTTGGTCAGCTGTTGCATAAATTTCAGGCCCTACCATTTCAGTATTGATTCCACCAGGGCAAATTGCATTACAACGGATGTTATCATTTCTATAAACAAACGCAGTATTTTTAGTTAATCCCATAACAGCGTGTTTTGCCATAGTATAAGCACAACCACTCTTACCACCACAAATACCAGCAATTGAAGCAATATTTACAATACTTCCACCTTTACCATTTTCTAAGAATACTCTAACTGCTTTTCTTGTAGCCCAAGCTGGTCCATAAACGTCAACATTCATTAATCTTAGCATTAATGCTGTATCTAAATTTTCAGCAGGTGCAAAGTTATCCATTAAACCTGCGTTATTGATTAAAATATCAAAGTGACCAAATTTTTCAATTGCAAATTCAATCATTTTTTCATTTGTTTCTTCTAACCCAATATCACCAGCGAATGCTACGATTTCACCAGGTAATTCTTTACTTGCTTCTTCTAAAGCTCTTAATCTTTCTGCTCTTCTAGCTACAGCTACAACTTTAGCTCCTTCTTTAGCAAATAATAATGCGATTTCTTTTCCTACACCACTACTTGCACCAGTAACAACTGCTACTTTATTTTCTAATCTCATATTTTTATGTCTCCTTTTAAAATTATATTTTACAACTTAATTATATATACATCTTTGAAGAAAAAGAATTATTAAAAACTTATTTCTGGTATAATAAAAAGTTATATCAGTAAAAATATCTTGCTTGTATTTTAAAGTAAAAAGTATTAAACTAAAATTACAAGAAAGAAGGAATAACTTTTATGGATTATAATTCACTAAAATATATTGTCGCTGTAGATAAACATCAATCAATATCTAAAGCAGCTGAGGAATTGTATTTAACACAACCTAATATTTCAAAAGCAATCCAAATGATTGAAAAAGAATTAAAAATTCAAATATTTACAAGAACATCAAAAGGAGTTATTACTACACCACAAGGAAAAGAATTTATCAAAAAAGCAGTTAAATTAATTAATAACTTTGATAGTTTTGTTAAAGAGTTTTCTTTAAACAATCAACCCGTTCTTAATCTAAACGTAGCTCATCCAAAAGACATCTTCTTCCAAAGTAAAGTCGTTGAAATTTCAAAAAAATTCGATATTGAAAATGAACTTAATATCAACGTTTTAGAAGGTACAACTGAAGAAATTATTGAAATGGTATTAAAAGAAAATGTAAACTTAGGTATTATTTCAGTTAATGAACATGATTATGCATACTATAAAAAATTATTGATTTTAAATAATTTAGACTTTGTTAGCGGAGAAGCCTTAACTCTAACAGCTACATTCCATAACTCTAATCCATTTACAAAAGAAAAGCTTGTAAATAAAAATGAATTAAAAAATCAAATATTTGTAACTACAAACACAAACGACTACTATAAATATTATAATGAAAAATACCATATCATATTAAGTAGTAAAGCAATTAAAGTATCAACTGG
>JBGVOE010000096.1:0-36668 GCA_045126355.1 Anaeroplasmataceae bacterium
TATCAAGCTAAAATACACTTGAAAATTCCATCCTTTTTACATATACATTTATTTGTAGTGACATACATTGAAAGTTTGTTGTGTAAAACATACATAGTTATTTGTTGTGGTATACTAACATACACGATTATTTAATATATCGAAAAAAATACCCTACATAGAGTGAATTCTATATAGGGTAATTTTTATTATTTAATTAATGGTTTTTCCCAAACACTTGGAGCTTCTAAACCAAACATTTTTACAACTGTTGGAGCAACGTTTGCTAATCCACCAACAACTTCACCATCAATTTCATATTTAACTTCATCATCAACGATAATGAATGGAACTGGGTTTAATGAGTGAGCTGTTCTAACTGAAATAACACCTTTTTTGTTTGCTTCTAACATTTCATCTGCGTTACCATGGTCAGCTGTAATTAATAATGTATAACCAGCTTCTTTACATGCTTTCCATACTCTTGCAAGTGCTAAGTCTAAAGCTTCCATTGAACAAATTGTTGCTGCTAAGTTACCTGTATGACCTACCATGTCACCGTTTGGATAGTTACAACGGATGAAATCATATTCTTTTGTTTGTAATACTTTAATAATTTCATCTGTAATTTCTGCACTCTTCATCCATGGTCTTTCATCAAATGATACATTATCAGATGGAATTTCAACATAAGTTTCTAATTCTTCACTGTATTTACCACTCTTATTACCGTTCCAGAAGTAAGTAACGTGTCCATATTTTTGAGTTTCAGAAATTGCATATTGTTTTTTACCAGCTTTTACTAATACTTCACTTAATGTATTTGTAATTTCTGGTGGAGATACTAAGAAATTCTTAGGTAAGTTTAAGTCACCATCATATTGTAATAATCCAGCATAAACAACTTTAGGGAATCTTACGCGATCAAATTCATTGAATTCTTCCATATCGAATGCTTTAGAAATTTCAATTGCACGGTCACCACGGAAGTTGAATAATACAACTGAGTCATTATCAACGATTTCGCCAACTGCCTTACCATCTTTTGCGATTACAAATGCTGGTAAATCTTGGTCGATTAATCCTGGGTTTTCATTACGGTATGTTTCAATAGCTTCAGCTGCAGTAGCAAATTGTCTACCTAATCCTAATACATGAGTTTTCCAACCTGCTTCAACCATACCCCAGTTTGCTTCATAGCGGTCCATTGTAATTTTCATACGTCCACCACCACTAGCGATCATTGCATTAAAGTTTTCATCATTTAATTCATTTAATACTGTCTCTAATTGTTCAACATAAGTTAAGGCACTTGTAGCTGGAACGTCACGACCATCTAACATGATGTGTACTCTAACGTTTTTAACACCTTGTGCTTTACTTGCTCTTAACATTGATAATAAGTGTGAAATGTTAGAGTGTACATTACCATCACTTAATAATCCCATGAAATGTAATGTAGAGTTATGTTCTTTAACATTATTAACTACATTAGTCCATGTTGCTGAAGAGTAGATTTTTCCAGATTCAATTGATTCATTTACAAGTTTTGCTCCTTGAGAGTAAACTTGACCACATCCTAATGCATTGTGTCCTACTTCACTATTACCCATATCTGAGTCTTCAGGAAGACCAACTGCAGTACCATGTGCTTTAAGTCTTGTTGATGGGTAGTTAGCTAATAAATAATCTAATGTAGGTGTGTTTGCTAATGTAACAGCATCACCTAAACCAGTCTTTGAAAAACCAACACCATCCATAATTACTAATAAAATAGGTTTTTTCATATCTATATCCTCCTAATTAATACCAAAAGTATTATATCACAATAATTAAAAATGTATCAAGAAAAACGCAAGATAATTTAATAAATTATGTTTTATTGTAATACTTAATAATTAGTGCTACAATTTAAATAAGGAAGTGAATATAAATATGAAATTTGAACTTTGGTCATTTTGGCATTTTTTATATATGATTTCACCTTTTATTATTTTTTTAATTATTTATCTTTTAACTAAAAAAATGAGTGAAAAAAATAAATATATCTTAGGTATTATTTTAGGAAGTATTTCTATTTTTATTTTAATAATAAGAAATATCGATATTTATATTAGAAGTGGATGGGATTTAGAAGTAATACCACTGCAGGTTTGTCATATTGGTAGTGTGATAGCGGGACTTGCTTTAATTTTGAAAAAGAAATGGTTAATACTAACTGCATTTTGTTTTAATTTAATACCTGCCTTTTTAGCTATGTTATTTGCAGATTCTTTAGCTAATTATGATACACTTTTAAAAATAAGACCACAAACATATATTTGGGGACATATCTTTATTGTTGTTTGTGCTTTATATGGAGCATTTATCTATTTACCAAAATTAAAGAAAAGTGATTTAATTAAAGCTATTTGTTTTGTTAGTATTATGGCAGTATGCGCTATTATTTGTAACAGTTTATTTAGAGTTTTATTAAACTGGGAACCTAATTATTTTTATCTATATAACTATAAAGGAACACCTCTAAAATTTTTATATAATGTGTGCGAAATGTCTACATATGGGTGGTTTAGTATCAACTGGTTTTATACATTAACACTTTTAATTGTATTTATAGGTGTATTTATAGGAATGTTTTATGTTTGTAAGTTAGTTATTAATAAAATAAAAATAGCAAATAACTTAAATTGATGATATACTATTACTAATAAGTAATAATACATTTCGTGGAGGATTTATGAAGAGAATAGCGAAATTTGAAAAAGTTAGTTTTGAACAATTTCAAAGTGGCTTTGACAATCTATTTAGTGTAGAAGAATTAAGAGAAATATATGAAGAGTTGCCACTACCAAAAAGAGCGACTAAAGGAAGTGCGGGTTATGATTTCTTTGCACCTTTTGATATAACATTAGCGCCTGGACAAACTATTAAAATTTCAACTGGTATCAGAGCTAAGATGGAAGATAATTGGGTATTAAAATTATATCCTAGAAGTGGTTTAGGTTTTAAATTTAGATTACAACTTAATAACACAGTAGGAATAATTGACAGTGATTACTACTATTCTAGTAATGAAGGACATATCTTCGCTAAGATTACTAATGATTCTAATGAAGGAAAAACAGTAAGTATTAAAAAGTTTACTGGTTTTATTCAAGGTATTTTCTTAGAATATGGAATTACATATGATGATGAAGTAGAAGAAATCCGTGATGGTGGATTTGGTTCGACTACTAAATAGGGAGGAGTTACAGTATGGAAAAACAATTAAAATTAAATTACAAAAGAACGATGCTTATTGGGTTTGCCTTTTTTACAATCTTAATGGTATGGCAAGCTTATAACTTCTATTGTCCATTATTTTTAAACACATTACTTTCAGATATTTTACAAGAAAATAACGCAACACAATATAGTGAATTTATTGTTGGTGCGATTATGGTATTAGATAATGTCTTAGCTTTATTTATGTTACCAATCTTCGGTAAGTTAAGTGATAAAACAAAAACTAAGTATGGTAAACGTATGCCTTATATCATCTTAGGTATGATTGCTACTGTTATCGTATTCCCATTTATGGCGTTATGCTATATTTGGAATAGTTTAGTAGGATTAATCGTTACAATGTTAGTTGTATTAGTAATTATGAACATTTACCGTTCACCTGCTGTAGCGTTAATGCCAGACGTTACACCAAAACCATTACGCTCAACAGCTAACGGTTTAATTAACTTAGTAGGTTATTTTGGTCCTATCTTAATTACTGTTGTTAACATGATTCCTTTCTTAAAAATCGGACGTGATGAGACAAGCTTAGTAAAATTATTAGTTCCTGTTGGTGTAGTATTAATTAGTTTAATTGCTTCTATTATTGTATTAGTATTAAAAATTAATGAACCAAAAATCTTAGAAGAAGTAAAAGACGATTTAGATTTAGGTGAAAAGTTAAGTACAACAGTAGAAAAAGTTGAAGAAAATAAAGAATTAAGTAAAGCTGATAAACGTAATATGTGGATTTTATTAGTAGCTGTATGTTTATGGTTTATGTGTTTTAATGCTTTTGAAACATTTAACTCTACTTATACAACTAAGTATTATTCAACATATACTTTATGTGAAAGCTTATCATTAGAAGAATTTAACGCTTTAGATGAAAATGGTGAAAAAACTATTTATTATATTGAAATAAATGGTGAATATGAAAAAGCTTATGAATATGTAGAAGGCGCTACTTATTATATGGTTTTAGAAGGAGATAGTGGTAGTGGTGTTGCTTCTACTGGTACAATTATCTTAACAGTAACAAGTGTTATTACATTTGCGGTAGCTGGTTTCTTTGCTTCAAAATTTGGTAGAAAAGCTTGTGTCTTAGTTGGTGTTGGCTTACTTGCTGTTGGATGTTTCTTAATTTATATATTAGGTGCAAAATTTGCCTCACCTAGCGCGGTCATTTATTTATACTTTGTGCTACTTGGTATTGGATGGGCACTTATTAACGTTAATAGTTATCCTATGATGGTTGAAATGAGTAGTCGTGGTAATATTGGTAAATACACAGGATTCTATTATACATCTAGTATGTTAGCTCAATCATTTACTCCTATTCTATTAGGTGCGATTATTGCCTTTGTACAAGAAGTTACATTAAAACATTTATTCTTATATTCAACAATTATGGCTATCTTAGCATTTGTTGTATTAATGTTCTTTAAAGAAAATAAAGCGGCTGTTAAAGATATTAAAGTTGGCTTAGATGCTTTAGATCAAGATTAATTAAATATTTGAGTCTAGTAGAAATACTAGACTTTTTTCTTTTTGTGGTTGTAAATATATAGCCTACGTTATATAATGTTAACATGATTAATAGTTAACATTGTTAACAATTGTGAAAAAGGGTGAAAATAAAGATGCATAATTTTCGTAATTTTACGCAAATAATGTATTCGTTTGGGAATTTAGATTATTCGAAATGTTTGAATAATTGTTCTCAGGTAGAATATATTGTTTTACTAAAAATAGAAGAGTACTTAGAAGAAAATAAGACTAACTTCGTAAATGTAACGAAACTTTCTGAATTATTAAATGTTTCAACACCAGCTGTTTCGAGAGTGTTAAAAAGTTTAGAAAGTAAAAAGTACATCGTTAGAAATGTTGATGTTTTTTGTAGGAGAAATACTAAAATAAAAATAACTGATTTAGGTAAGAGTGAATTAGCTGAAAATAATGATAGGTTAAATAAAATATTTGACACATATTTTCTACAATTACCAAATGAAGAACAAGAAATGTTAATTAATTCTATTGAGAAAATGTATAAAGTATTTAATGAAAAATTAAAAGAATGGGGATTATAAGAGATGTTATTGTTAAAAGATATTGTTAAAAATTATCAAACTGGTACTGAAACTGTAAATGCCTTAAAAGGAGTAAGTATTTCATTTCGTAAAAGTGAATTCGTTTCTATTTTAGGTCAAAGTGGTTGTGGGAAGACAACTTTACTTAATATTGTTGGTGGCTTAGACCGTTATACTAGTGGGGACCTAGTTATTAATGGTAGAAGTACAAAAGATTATTTAGATAAAGACTGGGATACATATCGAAATCACTCTATTGGGTTTGTTTTCCAAAGTTATAATCTTATCACACATCAAACTGTATTAGCTAACGTTGAATTAGCTCTTACTTTATCTGGTGTAAGTAAGGAAGAAAGAAGACAAAGAGCTATAAAAGCATTAGAACGTGTTGGATTAGGTAACCAATTAAAGAAAAAACCAACTCAAATGAGTGGTGGACAAATGCAACGTGTAGCGATAGCGAGAGCGTTAGTTAATGACCCTGATATTTTATTAGCTGATGAACCTACTGGTGCTTTAGACTCAAATACAAGTGTTCAAATCATGGAAATTTTAAAAGAAATTTCTAAAGAAAAATTAGTAATCATGGTTACACATAACGGTGATTTAGCGGAAGAATACTCAACAAGAATTATTCGTTTACATGACGGTATGGTTACTAGTGATACTAACCCTTATTCTGAGGCTGAACTTAAAGCTGATGAAGCAAAAGAAGAAAAACATGAAACAGTTAAAAAGAGCAA
This sequence comes from Anaeroplasmataceae bacterium, assembly GCA_045126355.1. Classification (GTDB taxonomy): domain Bacteria; phylum Bacillota_I; class Bacilli_A; order Acholeplasmatales; family Anaeroplasmataceae; genus CAZSIA01. Next base: position 6,077 of record JBGVOE010000096.1, read on the forward strand.
AAGACAAATGTCACTTTTTACAGCATTGTCATTATCATTTAATAACTTAATGACTAAAAAAGGAAGAACGATTTTAACTGCTTTTGCGGGTAGTATTGGTATTATTGGTATTGCCTTAATCTTATCACTTTCTAATGGTATTCAAACATTTATTGATCAAGTCCAAGAAGAGACACTATCAAGTTATCCTGTATATATTCAAGAAGAAACAACCGATCTTTCTTCAATGTTAAATAATTTTATGCAGACACAAATTGCTAATGGTGAACATGATTTAGATAAAGTATATTCAAATTCAACTGTTTTAGAGTTATTTAATTCACTAAATAAATTAGGCGAAGTAAAAAACAATTTAAAAGATTTCAAAAAATTCTTAATTGAAAATAAAACTGTTCATGCTGAATATATTTCGGCTATTCAATATTCATACAACCTAGATATACAAATAGTTAATGTTAATAAAGATGGAGATGTTACTAAAGCTAATCCATCAGAGTTGATGCAATTAATTATGGATGCTATGTTTGGTTCTAGTATGAATGATATTGCTACTGAGATGATGCCATTTGGTGAAGCTATGATGGGCGGCGGAATTCAAAATAATTTCTGCGAAATTGTTCCAGCTAACGATGGCGCTGTAGTTAATGAAATGATTTATAATCAATATGATTTAATTTATGGTGATTGGCCAAAAGCATATGATGAAATGATTTTAATTGTTAATCAAAACAATGAAATCAGTGACTTAGCCTTATATTCATTAGGTATTAAAGACCAAGATGAGTTTAAACAATTATTTGAAGCATGGCAAAATGGCGAAGAAATGAAGTCTGAATTATCTTCTTATACATATAAAGAAATTACTGAATTAACTTATAAACTAGTATTACCTACTGATTATTATGCAGACGATAATGAAGATGGTGTTTGGGAAGATAAGAGTGAAGATCCTACACATTTAAAATGGTTATATTCTTCTAAAGCTACTCCACTTAAAATCACTGGTATTATTCGTCCTGCTGAAGGAGTATCATCTACAGCTTTAACTGGTTCAATTGGATACACTTATAAATTAACTGAATGGTATATTAATCAAATCAATAATTCAGATATTGTAAAACAACAAAAAGAAAGCACAAATAAAAATGTTATTGGTGGCCTATATTTCCCAACACCTGATAATATTCCACAAACAAAAGATGAAAAGTTAGTTAAAATTAATGAACATTTAGCTTCATTAAACATTATAGAAAAAGTTAAATTATGTAAACAAATCTTAACTACAGCTGATGATGATTATTTAGAAAAAGCTTATTATAATCATATGGCAACAGATAATCCAGATGAAGAAATGATGAAACAAACATTAATTTCATACGCTGTTAAAGTTGGAACTCCAGAAGATAAAGCTAAGGAAATGGTTGATGGTTTAGCAGAAAACGGACAATTAGAAAAATATTATAAAGAGTCATTTATAATGATGGAAAAAAGTAAATACCAAATGCAAATTTCTATGAGCTTAGCTGGAAAGACTAACGATGAAATAATCGCGATGGTTGATGATTTATTAGCTAATGCAGATGAAGCTAAAGTTAATTTTATCTATGAAACATTTATTCCTACAGGATTAAGTGAATTAACATATGAAGAAGTACTTGATTTATTAGGTGTAGTTGATTTAGATGACCCAAGCGCTATTAGTATTTACGCAAAAGATTTCCATGGTAAAGAAGATATCGCTGATTTAATTAAGTTATATAACAGTGGGGCTACTGAAGAAAATCAAATATCATATACTGACTATGTTGCATTAGTTATGAGTGGTGTATCTACAATTATTGACGCTATTAGTTATATCTTAATTGGATTCGTATCAGTTTCACTTGTTGTATCAAGTATTATGATTGGTATTATTACATATATCTCAGTATTAGAAAGAACAAAAGAAATTGGTATCTTAAGAGCTGTTGGTGCTTCAAAACGTGATGTATCAAGAGTATTTACTGCTGAAACTATTATTGAAGGATTTGCGGCAGGTGCAATTGGTATTGCGGTTACAATCGTATTGTGTTTGATTTTAAATGCAATCCTATATTCGTTAAGTGGTCTGCCAGGATTAAAAGCAATCCTTCCTCCTAAAGCTGGTGTTGTATTAGTATTAATTAGTATATTATTAACTTTAGTTGCTGGATTCTTCCCATCACGCTTAGCCGCTAAGAAAGATCCTGTTGAAGCATTAAGAACTGAATAAATTATATTAGAAAGGGTTGCTGCGGCAACTCTTTTGTTTTTAATAATTGACAATATATTTTAATCATTTATAATTAAATCGAACAGAGATGTTATGAAGCGTAAAGTGCCATACTTTAGGATGAAGGAGTATGGACGAACACATATTGTTGTGGCGGTTTCATAACAAGTCCGCTGTAATAGATGCGGATCTCTAAATTGGAGGTCTTTTTTTATGAATTTAAAAGTTATATTTAAAAATTATTGGATCCTATTATTAACTACTTTGGTTATGTTTTTTTGGTTAGGATTTTTTTGTTCGGAAAATTTATATAATCAAAATACTACTACCTATAGTATCATCTTAGAAAGTGATAATGTTAATCTTAGTGATATAGATGTAGATTTCTTTTTAAAAGCTTTAGAAAAAGTTGATGATAAAGGTAATGTTACTTATAGTTACGCTTCTGTTAAACCTAAAGAATTTTTTAATAATAATGATATTAGTTTAATAGAAGATAATGAGGTAATTACTATTAGTATAAAAGCGAAATATTTTATTGGGTCCGATGAGGCAACAATAAGCGAAAAATCATTAGATAGATATTTAAAAGTAATGAAAAAAGTCATAGGTTTTCATGATAGCGAGTCTTTAGTAAACGGTGTTAAAGTAAAAGAATTTAGCAATCTATCAACTATTAAAATAGATAATTATGTAAATCCATATATAGTTTCAATTTTTACCTTAGGTGGCGGATTTTTATTATTTGCAAGCATCTTATTTATCTTTAGAAATAAGCTTGAAATATCTAATGAAAATATCTATGAAAATTCGAATATTTTCAGTAGTCCGTTTTCAAAAAAATATTGGATAAAAGCTATTAATTCTTTTAAGAAGATGAAGACATTTGATATGTGTTTAATTGCGATTTTATTTGCCTTACAAATATTGTTGAAATTTGTTTCGAATTTAATTCCAAGCGGATTTGCAAATTTAGGACTAGGACTACCTTATTTAGTTTTTGCCTATATTTCTTTAATTTATGGTCCGATTTGGGGACTTGTAATTGGATTTAGTAGTGATGTAGTCGGTTTTATAATTGAACCAACTATTTTCCATCCTGGTTATACACTTCAAGCAATGTTGACAGGCTTTGTATATGGGTTATGTTTATATAGAACTGATTTAAAATTTAGTAAAGTATTACTTTGTAGAATTATTATAAATATCTTATTAAATGGTATCTTTGGAGCTTTCTTATGGGGAAGTTACGCTAAGTTAAATTATGAAGCTACTATTACTTATATGACTTTAATTTCACTACCAAAAAATATTATTTATTTGATACCACAATCACTCTTACTATATTTCTTCCTAAGAGCGTCTACACCTCTTTTAATTAGAAAAAATATAGTACCAAAAGAAGTTATTACTTCAAAAATAGCCTAATTTAAATTATCAGTTTTGCATACCTTAAAATGAGGTGAAAATTTTGCAAAACACACAAAAAGGTATTGATTATACAACATATATCGTTAAAAGCGGTGATTCATTGTATGCGATTGCTCAACTATTTGGAAGTAATGTTGATACTATCAAAAATACAAATAATTTAGCGTCAAATACAATCTATCCAAATCAAATCTTATTTATTCCTAGAAATAAAATGATTACAAATAACATGTATCAAACTGTTGAAGGAGATACATTAGCTACTGTCTTTAGGAAATTAAATTTAGATACAAAATGTTTAAAATGTTATTCTCCTTTGATGAATGTTTTATTATTACCAAATCAATTAATTGAAGTTGTTGATAATAAAAAGCCAATGGGTAATAAAACTATTACATACATGGGTGAAGACATCGAAGAGTTTTTAATGAATAATGAAATAGATGCAACGGGATTAATTAAATCAAATAATTGGCTAACTCCAGGTAGTAGAATTAGATTAGGTTAATGGAGTAGCCTTTTTAATTTACATAATATAAATTAAATGATAAAATTGTAATGGATTAAAAATAAGGAGGATTTTTTATTATGGTAAATATTATAGGAGCGGGACTAGCAGGATGTGAAGCTGCATATTATTTAGCTAATCACGGAGTAAAGGTAAGACTATATGAAATGCGTCCGATAAAAATGACTCCAGCACATAAAACAGATAAATTTGGTGAGTTGGTTTGTTCAAACTCTTTAAGAAGTGATATGATTGATGTGGCTAGTGGAGCTTTAAAAAGAGAGATGGAAATGTTTAATTCATTAGTAATTGAAGCCGCTAAAAATACAAAAGTTGAAGCTGGTAGTGCGCTAGCTGTTAGTAGAGAAGACTTTAGTTTATATATTACTAATGTAATTAAAAATCATGAAAATATTGAAGTCATCTATGGTGAGGTAGATGAAATTGATACTAATGAATTTACAATCATTGCTACTGGTCCATTAACATCAAATGCTTTATGTGAATATATTAAAAAAGAATTTGGAATGGATGATTTTTATTTCTTTGATGCACAAGCACCAATTGTTAAAAAGGATTCCATTGATATGAATATAGCTTATTTAAAGAGTCGTTATGATAAAGGTGAGGCAGCTTACATTAACTGTCCGATGAGCGAAGAAGAGTTTGATATTTTCTATAATGAACTTATTCATGCGAGAAAAACGGAGTTACATGATTTTGATAAAGATTTAAAAGTGTTTGAAGGATGTATGCCTGTTGAAGTTATGGCAGAACGTGGTAGACAAACGCTATTATTTGGCCCACTTAAGCCAAAAGGGTTAGCAAGAGAAGGTTATCCAAAACCATTTGCGGTTGTTCAATTACGTCAAGATGATGCAGAAAAAACTTTATATAATTTAGTAGGATTCCAAACTCATTTAGCCTTCCCGGAACAAAAAAGAGTATTTAGCTTAATACCTGGTTTAGCTAATGCTGAGTTTGTTAAATATGGTAGAATGCATAAAAATACCTACATTAATTCACCAGCTATTATTAATGCTACATATCAATCTAAAAAACATCCTAAAGTATTTTTTGCAGGTCAAATTACAGGTGTTGAAGGATATGTTGAGTCAAGTGCATCTGGTATTTATGCCGCTATTAATATGTTAAGAATGATTGAAGGCGATGAATTAGTTGTATTCCCAAAAGAAACTATTATGGGTTCAATGGCTAATTATATTTCAATTAAAAATGAAGATTTCCAACCTATAAACGCTAACTTTGGAATTGTTCCAGAGGTTAGTAGTGATACTAAGATTAAGAAAAAAGAACGTAAATTATTTTATGGTCAAAGAGCTATTGATACAATGAAAGAGTTTATAACAAAATGCAAGATCAAGATTTAATAAAAAAATTTGAAGATTATTTATATGTAATTAAAAACTACTCTAAATATACTGTCACTGGCTATATTAAGGACGTAGAAGATTTCGCTAAATATCTTCGTGATAATAAACTTGCACCAAACCTTACTACAATTAAAAGAAGTAGAACGTGTTCGTTTTATGTTTCAGAATTAGTTAATAAAGGTTATGTAGGTAAATCAATAAATCGAAAAATAAGCTCTTTGCGTACCTTCTATAATTATTTACTTAAAGAAGGTTTAGTAGATATAAATTATTTTAAAGAAGTAGAAAATGTTAAGACTCCTAAAAAACTTCCTACTTTTGTTGATGAAGTAGATATGGTAAGTATCCTAGATTCAATTGATACCAGCAGTGATTTAGGAAACAGAAATAGAGTATTGTTAGAACTTTTATACGCAACAGGAATGCGTGTTAGTGAAGTATGTTCATTAGAAATAAAACAAATAAACTTTTATAACAAAACTATTAAAGTGAATGGTAAAGGTAAAAAAGACCGTATTGTAATTTTATATGATAGTATTGCAGATAAGTTAAAATACTATATTGATTTTACACGTAGTAATCTACTTTCAATTAGTGGAATTGAAGAAATAACTAATGTGTTTATTAATTATAAAGGAACACCACTTACAACACGTGGTGTAAGAAAAATAATAAATACAGTCATTGATAACTGTGCTGTAGATAAACATGTAAGTCCTCATATGATTAGACATTCTTTTGCAACATCACTACTTAATAACGGGGCTGATTTAAGAATTGTTCAAGAATTATTAGGTCATGAAAATCTACAAACAACTCAAATTTATACACATGTTTCAACTGAAAATATGAAAAATGCATTTGAAAAAGCCTTCCCAAGGGCTAAAAAAATACAAAAAATTGACTAATAGTTGTAATTGTATTATAATTAAATAAAGAAAATTGCGGAGGAAAGAATTATGGTTTTTGAAAAAGTAAGAGACATCATCGCTTCAACTTTAAAATTAGATCCTAGTAAAGTTACTTTAGAAGCAAGCTTAGAACACGATTTAGGTGCTGATAGCTTAGACGCTGTAGAAGTAATCATGGCTTTAGAAGATGAATTTGATGTTGAAATCAGTGATGATGCTGCTCAAAACATTAAAACTGTTAAAGACATCGTAAGTCATATTGAAGAATTAGGTAAATAAGAAATCTTAATTGATTTCTTTTTTTCTTTTATTTTGATATAATGGATTAATGTTAGGAGGTGTTTAGAAGTGATTTATGATTTACCTAAAGTAGAAGCGTTACAAATTGAAGCTGCTCATAAACAAAGATTTTATCGTGTTGAACGTGATAGACTTAAATCACGCTATTTCATTTACCTAAATTATCCAAAGATTAATTACCATGGTCTTAATTTAAGTGAAGCTAAAAAGTATGTTTATGCTGACTTTGTAGCTAGATATGAAAGATTGATTGGAAGAAATGTTTTATTTTCAATTGGTTATAATAACCTAGACTCATCAATTTATCATAGTTTTAATAAATTAGATAAACCTCTTTATAACTTTTGTGCTAGTCAATTTACTTTATATCAAAAAGAATTAAAGCTTTTAGATATTAGTTTTGATGAAGAAAAAGAGATATTATTTTCAAATGAAGAATATATTAAATTTGTTCAAGAGGTATTTTTATTTTTATTTGATAAAGGATTAATTTCTTTAAAAAATGATTTTGTAGTTTGTGATGAAAAAAGAATATATCAAAAAGGTGAATACTATATAAAAAATAATAAATATTATTCTCTTAATGATGAAGAATTGCAGTGTATTAAACGTAATCATTATGTGTTAAAACTAGCAACGATTAAAAATAGTATAGAGAAAGAATTAGAAAGAATTAATTTACCAAACACGCTAAAAGACGCTCTTTCAAAACGCTTTTGTTACCGTAATGAATTAGAGATAAAATGCTTTACAAATACATATTTAGAACTTTCGATTAATATGGAAAATCCTGAATACATTTGCGGGATTAGTTATATATGTTTAAATCCTAATTATATCGATATTAAGCCGTTTATTACAAATGATGAGGGTGAAGATATTGCAGAGTTTATAAATAATATTAAAGATGGTTTACTTTACACAGGAACAAACTTAATTGTGCCTATTGTTAATAATCAAGTGCCAATTTTTGTAAGTACTCATTTTGATGAGGCGATTCATATTGGTATACCAAGCTTATCTGATTTAGAAGAAAATTTTGCATCTTTATATGAACTTGATTTTAATCCTGTTATTGACTATATTAACGGTGAGGCTATCTTAGTTAATAGTGGTCGTTTTAATGGTCTATCTTTACTTGAAGCACGCGAAATGATAAGCGATTATTTAATTAGTGAAGGTATTGCCACTTTACATAAAGAGTTAAAATTAGATGAAGTAATCATCTCATCTAATATTAAGTTTGGTGTTCCTATACCACTTCATGTGGATGAATCTAGGGCGATGGTTCCTGTAGTATATGATTTACGTCATGAGGTTAGATTAGAGGATGGAGAATTAGCGGATAGAAGTTTGGTTAAAGATTTTTTAAGTAGTGATTTTGTTAATTTCTTACTTGTTAACGCTATAAGATTAAAGAATGAAACTGGTATTTTAGATTTTACTTCAATGGAAGCTTTAAATGAAATTGGCTTATTTAGAAATACTGAATTAGCGATTTTTGAATCAGATAATTATGCTACTGATATTATGTATAATATTATTTTCAACTGTCTATTTAAAAAATATTACACATCTGGTTTTGATTGTGAATTTAAAGATTTCTTATTTGTTAAACCACTCTTAGATATTAATTTAAAAAAGATGCATCGCGAAAATAATAACTTAGTTTCTGTTAGTGAACTTTTAAAAGATAAAGGAGCTAGTGTTATTCGTACTTATTACGCAATGATTGGCTGTAGTGATGATGTTTTATATAATGAAGAGTCTATAGAAGAAGCCATGGAATTAATTGAGAAAATCATTCGTGTGTTTTACTATCCAATAGATGATGCATGTGTTGATTTAGATATTAGTTATCAAAGATTAATCGATTGTGCAAATATCTATGCTAAAAGTTTTGATTTTAAAAATTATTTAGAATCAATTATTACTTTCATAAAAAAAGTGCACGAAGTTAAACATATATCTCGTGCACAAGTTAGGGGTTTATTAATTTTATTAAGTGTTATTACTCCGTCATTAGCGGAACAAATTAAACAAGATGTTTTAAATTTAAGAGAGCCACTTTATTACTATTGCTGGCCTGAGTAAAGGATTCCTTGATAGGAATCTTTTTTTCTTAATAGTTTATCTATTTCATTCATTACTACTAATTTTTTTCTAGTCCAAAGCGGTTCGATTAAATCTTCTAAACTACTATCAGCGCCTAGGCGATGAATTATAATATCAGGACGAAGTAGTTCGATTTGACTAACAGTAATATCGACATATTCTTCTAAAGATAATATCTTAAATTTTTCTTTTTCATATAGGTTAGCTAAGGCTGTGTTTTTTAAAACTAATAAAGAATGAATTTTTACTCCTTGAATATCTAGTGTGTTTATAAATTTAATAGTTTCTAACATATCTAGCTTACTCTCATAAGGTAGACCATTAATAATATGAACAACTATTTCGATTCCAATTTCTCTTAGTCTAGAAATGGCATCTTTAAATTCTTTTAATTCTGTTTTTCTATTAATTAATTTAGCGGTATGTTCGTGAATTGTTTGAAGCCCTAATTCAATTTGAAGTGGGACTCTTTTATTTAAATCAGCTAAATAGGCATAGATTTCTTCATCGAAACAGTCCGCTCTAGTAGCAATTGATATACCTACAATATCTTTTAGGGTTGTTAAGGGTTCATATACTTCTTTTAATTTTTCTACACTTCCATAAGTGTTAGAATTAGCTTGAAGGTATGGCATATATAAAGAATCAGGCCACTTTTTATCGATTATTGTTTTAATTTGGTCAAATTGGGTTAAGATATCTAATGCTTTATCACCCGCAAAATCTCCACTTCCACTTTCTGAACAATAAATACAACCGCCAAAACCTTTCTTTCCGTCTTTATTAGGGCATGAAAAGTTACCGTTTAAGGATATCTTTGCGACTTTTTTTCCGTATTTTGCTTTATAGTAACGATCAATTGAATTGTATCGTTTATTTTTATCCATTAAGTTCAATTTTTATCACCGATATAATTATAAAATTAAGTAAATATTTTTACAATATTTTCTTAAAAACAAATATCCTTTGTGCTATAATATATTTACTTACGTTTAGGAAGAGGTAGTTTAGAGTGGTTAACTTTATTAAAAAAATCTATATATGTTTATTTGAACCTAGAAAAATAGGGATGTTTTTACATGAAAAAATTAAAGTATCAATCTTACAATTATTATTAGTTTCTTTGATTGCTATTTTACCTTATACAATTAGTATGGTTGTTGCTGATGAAATTAGTAATTCATCATATAAAATTGTTGAAAAATGGGTTATGGAAGATAGTGTTGATTTAGATTTAGAAATTAAAAATGGTATTTTAAGTGGAAGTGAAGACTATACTTTACTTATGAATGAGGCAATTTTATATATAAATCCAAACGATAAAGAATTAGAACTTTCAATTGATTATGTTTTATTTCAAGTTATTGAATTTAATAAAGAAAGTGTAAAGACAAAACTTTTTGGTAATACGATTAGTGAAAAAACATATAAAGAATTAGGTATTACAGAATTAGATTTTGTTAAGATTATGGAAAATGACTATATTGAATTTGACCGCTTTATTAGTATTGTTAATGACTCATTTAAGAGTATGAAAGTCGGTTGGATTATTAGTAATACATTATTTGCTTTATTAGAAGTATTTTTAACGATTGTTATTTCAGCTTTCTTCTTAGCGGCTGTTGTTAAGATGTTTAATCCAATTGTAAGTTACAGATTCCGTTTTAAAGCGGCACTTGACGGTCAATTTATATCACTATTATTTATTATGTTTATGTTACTATTTAATACAGAGTTTTTAAGATATGTAGGAATCGTCTTTTCAGCAATATATGTCATAAAATCTATGCTTACTATTGTTAGAATAGAGGTTAGAAATAAAGATTTTCAAGATAAAGAAGGAGAGGATAAGTAATGCGATTTAATAGTTATTTTGAACAAGACTTTTTAACAAATGAACGTATTAGCCTTTCTAATGTTATTTGTAGTGAAGAAAATAAAACGTTTAAAATTTTCTTAAAAGGCGAAAGATTAATTGAAGTTGCTAGCCTAAAAAAATTAGTTGCTGGTATGAAAAAGTTATCCTCTGATCGTCTTTTAAGAAAGTATGATATTTCATATTCTATTTCATATAGTGACTTAAGAAGTAGTGATGAAAAATTATATATTGAATATTTTAGATGTCTATTAACTGAAGTTGTTGTAGATTATGAACTTTTAAGTCTATCTAATTTAAATGTTTCATTTGATGGTAAAACTTATATTGCTAAACATACTGCTTCTAGTAAAGTTAATGAAGCGGTAGTATTAAAAGCTAATAAGATTTTTGCTCAATTCGGTTTAAATGTCGATATCAAATTAGAATTAATTGATAAAGAAGTTGTTAAAGAAATTAAAAATGAAATCATTTTAGAAGAAAAACAACAAATGATTAAAAACATCGAAGAAGCAAAAGAAGTTAGTTTAAAGAAAAAGGCTATTGAAGAGTCTCAAAAGAAAAGTAAATATGTTAAGCCAACTATTATGAGTGCGGTAGAACCTATTAAAAACATTCCTAATACGCAATTAGGGTTAGATGAATGTATCAACACAACAGGTTCATTATCATTTACAATTGAAGGACATATCTTTGATATTACGCATACTAAGTTTCCAAAATCTGAACTTTATCAAATCGCAATTACTGATGGAACAGATTCTATTTCAGTAAAACGTTTTGTTAAATCAGAAGCTGAAAAAGAAACTTATGAAGCTCTAAAAATAAACGATATTATTAGGGTTACTGGTACGGCGGTTAGTGATACTTATGCCCGTGAGGTAGTATTGAACGCAAATAAAATTTTATACATTGGTGTAAAAGAAGAAAAGGTTAGAAAAGATTTAGCGTTAGAAAAACGCGTTGAATTACATCTTCATACTAATATGAGTGCGCTTGACGCTGTTAGTAGTGCGACTTCATATATTAAAGAAGCTATTAAGTGGGGACATAAAGCAATTGCCTTTACCGACCACGATGGTGTTTATTCTTTCCATGATATTATGGTTGCGACTATGGGTAAAGATATTAAACCTATTTATGGTGTTGAGTTAGGCTTTGTTGATGAAGATAAATTTAATATTGCATATACTGTAGAAGATTTTGACCTTAGAAATTCTACTTATGTAGTATTTGACTTAGAAACGACTGGTTTTTCAGTTACTTATGACCGTATTATTCAAATTGCGGCTCGTAAAGTTTTACACGGACAAGTTATTGAAACATTTGATTATTTTATTAATCCTGAAATGCCTATCCCTGCTAAAATCACAGAACTTACAACGATTACCGACGATATGGTAGCTAATGCTCCTTTGATTGAAGAAATACTACCTAAGTTTTTAGAGTTTATTGATGGCGCTATTTTAGTAGCTCAAAATGCTTCATTTGACGTTGGACATATTTATGCTAATATGGAAAGACTTAATATTAAGCATAAAGAATTCCCAGTTATCGATACAATGCAATTAGCTCGTAACTTTTATCATGAAGAACTTAAATTCTTTAATCTTAAGAGTTTAGCACGTTACTTTAAAATTCAACAAGAACATCACCATTTAGCTGATGATGATACACGTGTTACAACTGAGATTTTCTTACAAATGTTACAAACACTATTTGAGAATAATATTTACAATTATTCACAAATTAATAGTAGTATTAATAAAGATGTTGCATATCGTCATGTATTCCCTAGACATATCAACTTATTAGTTAAAAACCAAGAAGGTTATAAAAATTTATTTAAGATTTTATCTGACTCATTAACTGTTCATTATCACAATGAAAGTAGAGTTCCAAAGAGTGTGTTAGATAAACATCGTAATGGAATTTTAGTCGGTTCTGGTTGTGTAAATGGTGAAGTGTTTGAGACAGCTTTAAATAAAACAGAGGCTGATTTAGAAAAAGTTATGACTTATTATGACTATATCGAAGTTCAACCTCCTATGGTTTATGCTTGTGCACTTCATAAAGATAAATATGAAGACGTTGATTATTTAACTAGAGTTAAAGATACAATCGTTCGTATTATAAAAGTAGCAAAGAAGATGGGTAAGATTGTAGTAGCAACAGGTGATGTTCACTACCTACACCCAGAACAAAAAGAGTTTAGAGATATTTATATTTCCGCTCCGCAATTAGGTGGAGGTATTCATAGTTTAGCTAACTGTTACCAAACACCACCTCAACATTTTAGAACAACTGATGAAATGTTAGCTGATTTTGGTTTCTTAGGTGCTGATTTAGCTCATGAAATTGTTGTTGCTAATACCAATTTGATTGCTGATATGGTAGAAGATATCGTTGCCTTTAAAACAGGAAAAGGAAGCCTATATTCTCCTGCTGATGATGAATTTAATGATTCATTAGGAGTTCCTTCTATTAGAGAAGACTTAATTAGATTAGTTTATGAAAAAGCAAATAGAGACTATGGTAATCCATTACCACAATATATTCAAGACCGCTTAGATAAAGAGTTAAAATCAATTATTGATAATGGATTCTCACCAGTTTACTATATGTCATATTTGCTTGTAGATAAGTCAAATAGAGATGGTTATGTAGTAGGTTCTCGTGGATCTGTAGGATCAAGTTTCGTGGCTACCATGATGAGAATTACAGAAGTAAATCCTTTAGCGCCACACTACTATTGTCCTGATTGTCATTTTTCTGCATTTAAGTTTACTGATGTCGAAAAAGAAAAATATGGTTTGTCTAAAGAACAACAGTCTTTAGATGAAATCTTACAAGCTGCAGGTAGTGGATATGACTTACCTAACGCAAATTGTCCTTGTTGTGGTAGACCGCTTAAAAAGGATGGTCAAGATATCCCATTTGAAACATTCTTAGGATTTAGTGGAGATAAAATTCCTGATATTGACTTAAACTTCTCTGGTAAATATCAAGCTAGAGCCCATGAATATGTTAGAACATTAATGGGTGATGAACATGCCTTCCGTGCTGGTACAGTTACAACAGTTGCGGAAAATACAGCCTTTGGTTATGTAAAGGCACATTTAGAACGAAAAGGTATTACAAAACGTCAAACAGAAATTACTCGTATTGCTAAACAAATTGAAGGTGTAAGACGTTCAACAGGACAACATCCAGGTGGTATTGTAGTAGTACCTAGATGTAAAGAAATTTATGATGTTACTCCAATTCAGTATCCAGCTGATAAGATTGATAATACTTGGAGAACAACACACTTTGATTACCATCAATTTGAAGAAAACTTATTAAAATTAGATATTCTTGGTCACGATGATCCGACTACATTACGTTTTATTTTCGACTATGTTGAAGCTCATCCAGAAGAATTTCCATTTACTACTCCACAAGGAATTCCAGTTGATGATCCAATGATTTATAAGATGTTTAATGAAACAGAAGTTTTAGGATTAAAACCAACTGATATTAACTGTGAAGTAGCAACATTCGCGATTCCAGAGTTTGGTACAAGATTTACAAGACAAATGTTAATTGATACAAAACCGAAAAACTTTAGTGATTTAGTTAAGATCTCAGGTTTATCACATGGTACTGACGTTTGGGCTACAAATACTCAAGACTTAGTATTAGGGGTAACAGAATTCGGTAAGATTCCATTTTCTGAAGTTATTGGATGTCGTGATGATATCATGGTATATTTAATTGAAAATGGCTTAGAACCTAAGATGGCTTTTGATATTATGGAATATGTTCGTAAAGGTAAAGCCGCTAAAGGTGAAAACCCAGCTAAATGGGCTAAATACGTAGAAGCAATGAAAGAAAAAAATATTCCAGAATGGTATTACTGGAGTTGTGAACGTATTAAATACATGTTCCCAAAAGCGCACGCAGTTGCTTACGTTTTAATGGCAGTTCGTATTGCTTGGTTTAAAGTTTATAAACCAATCTTATTCTATAGTGCATTCTTTAGTATTCGTGCATCACAATTTGAACCAGATATTATGATGGCTGGTGTTTCAAGAATCAATAGTCGTATTAATGAAATTAACGCAATGCCTAAAACAACAGTAAAAGATGAAGATTTACTGACAATGTATCAAGTGGCTACTGAAATGTTAAAACGTGGATTTAAATTCTTACCAGTGGATATTAATAAATCACATTCAACTGACTTTGTGATTGAAGGAGATAACTTACGCCTTCCACTTATCTCTATTCCTGGTTTAGGTGAAGGTGTCGCTATTGACGCGGTTGAACGTCGTAATGAAAAGAAATTTACTTCAATAGAAGATGTTACGACTCGTACTAAAATTAATAAAACAGTTATAGAAAAAATGATATTATTAAATGCCTTCCCAGGATTAAAAGAGGAAGAAGATATAACTGAAATTGGATTATTTGCATTCTAATTTGGAATTTGCATAATAATCGTGTATAATATATATAAAAGGAGGATTTATTTATGGCAAAATTAAACCCAGTATTCTCAGGGATAAGAGTAGATGAAGGGATTGAGAACGCAGCAAGCGTAAAAGGTGTAGCTAGTAAAACATTGTTGTTATTAGTTGTTGCTGTTTTAAGTGCAGTATTTTCAATCACATATGGTGCAGAATTAATTTATGGAAACATTGGAGTTTACATTGCAGTTGTTTTTGGAGCTTTAATTTGTGGTATTGTTGGTCAAATTAGTCCTAATGCTGCTAAGGTTTGCTCAATAATTTACGCAGTATGTGAAGGTGCACTGTTAGGACTACTATCATTCTTATTTGAAGCCGCTATCGGTGGAATTGTGATGAGTGCAGTTTTAATTACAGCTACTATATTTGGGGTTATGTTATTACTTTATTCTACAAATATAATTAAAGTAACAGGAAAATTTATTCGTGTTATGAGTGGAATTGGTATTACAATTTTAGTAGTAAGCTTAATTTATTTAATTTCTTCACTAATTA
This sequence comes from Anaeroplasmataceae bacterium, assembly GCA_045126355.1. Taxonomy (GTDB): domain Bacteria; phylum Bacillota_I; class Bacilli_A; order Acholeplasmatales; family Anaeroplasmataceae; genus CAZSIA01. The sequence goes on from JBGVOE010000096.1 coordinate 21,869, forward strand.
ATCCAAACAATATTTTAATCACTGCTTTATATAATAATACTGGAATTTTATTATTGGTAAGTGGATTTATCTTAATCTATGGTGCATTTATGTTAGCTTTAGACTTTGAAAACATTAATATCATGGTAGCTAATGGTTTTGATAAAAAATATGAATGGACTGCATCTTTAGGATTAATGGTTACAATCGTTTGGATATATGTTGAAGTCTTAAGACTTTTAGCAATTATCGCAAGTCGCAGTAGAGACTAATTTAAAATATCTTTCTCTTAGAATTTTTCTAAGAGATTTTTATTTTTATGTTGTATAATTAATAGTAAAGGGAAGTTGATTTTTATGGAACATTATTATTCAAAAAGTAAATTCGTTAGTTTTGTAGGCTGTCATAAACGTTTATGGCTAGAAGTATTTAAAAAAGAAGAAAAAGAAGAAAATAATAATACTACTCAACTAGAAAATGGAAATTTAGTTGGGGATTTAGCTATGAATTTATTTGGTAATTATTATCTAGCTGAAACCTCTGATAATGATTTAAAAGTTCAAACTCAAAACACAATTGATGCAATTAATAGAGGTGAGAAGGTTATTTGTGAGGCCGCCTTTACTTACTTAAATCATTACTGTGCAGTTGATATCTTAGTTAAAGAAGATGATGGTTATAGTGTTTATGAAGTTAAATCAACAACAGCTATTAAAGATAATTATTATTATGATCTAGCATATCAATACTATGTTTTATCAAAGGTTGGATTAAAAATTACTCGCCTTAATTTGGTCTATATTAATAATCAGTATGTGTTTGATAAGGTGCTTGATTTAAATAAATATTTTATAATTAGTGATTTAACAGAAAAAGTTAAATCGATGAAGGATGAAGTTATAGAGCTATTAGAAATTTCTGATTCTATTTTAGATAGTAACACTGAACCTGACTCTATTATTAGTAGTGTATGTAATAAATATAACGGTTGTCCGTTTTTAAAATATTGTAAAAAATATAAGGGTATTCCTGAGGTTAATAGTGTTTTTGATTTATATAATAACAGAAGCAAAGCAAAACAAATTAGTAATAAAATTTTATCGTTTAAAGATTTAATTGATAATAAAGTTAAGTTAAGTGAAATTCAAAAAAGACAAGTAGAGTTCGCTTTAAATGATATTAATGAAATTTATATTAATAAAGAAAAGGTCAAAGAATTTTTAGCTACTTTTAAATATCCTTTATATTTCTTTGATTTTGAAACATATCAAGATGTAGTTCCTAAGTATGATAAAACAAAACCTTATCAACAAATTCCTTTCCAATATTCACTTCATATTTTATATGAGGATGGTAGATTAGAACATAAAGAGTTTTTAGGTGATGGAATTAATAATCCTTTATATGATATAGTAGACTCAATGATTAAAGACTTATCTAAGGAAGGAAGTATTATAGCTTATAATGATTCATTTGAAAAAAGTAGAATACTAGAATTAGCGAGCGTTGTAGAAGAAAGTAGAGAAGAATTACTTTCATTTATTGATCGTTTTATCGATTTAGCTTACGTTTTTCAACATGGTTATTGTTATAACAAAGCTATGGGTGGAAGTTTTTCAATTAAAAGTGTCCTACCAGCCTTATTCCCTTCTGATGAGGAATTAAATTATAAAAACCTAGAAGGAGTTCATAAAGGTGATGAAGCTAGTAGTGCTTATTTAGAGTTAGCTAATATGAATGAAGAAGAATATAATAGAATGAGAAAAAATCTTTTAGCGTATTGCAGGCTAGATACATTAGCGATGGTAAGGATTTATCAAAAATTATTAGAATTAATTAATAACTAAATATTAAATGCCTATAATTAATAATCTCTCCTTAATATATTAATACTAGAAGGAGGGATTTTTTTGAATTTTGGATATCCGTTTACACCATATTCAGCGAATATGGCACAAGAACAATATATGGGTAATGTAGGAACTAATATGCCTAATATGCAAGCTATGCCTAATATGGACTGTATGCAAGGGCAAATGCCTATGCAAGGATGTGGCATGGGAATGATGCAGGGATGTGGTATTGGCGCAATGCAAGGTGGATGTATGTCTCAACAAGCGATGCAACCAGCATGCAGTCAAGTAGTTCAACAAACATGCGCTGTAGATATGCCTTATTATGTAAACTATAATACGCATGTTGTAAATAACGTTGTTCGTAGACACATACAAATTCCAGTATATTCACAAACACAAGAAACCATTTACTTTGATGAATGGCAACAAAGCTGTGGATGCGGCTGTAATAGATAATAATTAACAAGTTCTTTGTGACTTGTTTTTTATTTTTATATTAAAAAAACGAGGTGTTTTTGATGTTTAACACTCGTTTAATTAGAATTATTGATTTGTCATTTTATAAAGTGATTTTAGTATATTTGAAATTTCTTTCTTTTGTTCATTTGAGCAATTTTGACGAATGTTATCGATGCATTCTTCAAATTCGTCAATAGCATCTTTTACCATTTGTGTAGTAACAATATTAAATTCTGCTTCTGAAGAAACAATAATTACATCTTTATCTAATAAGTAATCAGTAGGAACTTTAAATATATCAGATAATATAATTAATTGATTAATAGAAGGTTCGCTTCTACCTATTTCCCAACTAGAAATAACATATTGTTTTACATTTAGTTTTTCAGCTAATTCAGTTTGACTCAAATTGTTTCTTACTCTTAATTTCTTTAATGAATCTTTAAATGCCATGAATATCCCTCTTTTTCTAAAATTATTATAAAACAACAATGTAAAAAATGCAATAAAATTATTATTTATGCAAATATAACTTGAAATGATTTATTGCATATGTTAATATATTTATGCAAATAATGCATATAGAATTGTGGGTATTTACTTATTTATCAGTGATTTGGAGGATATGAAAGTGAAAAATATTATTGTAAAAGATAAAATTATAAATATTACCGGAATAAGCGATGATGATTATATTAGTTTAACAGATATAGCGAGAATAAAGAATAATGAAGAACCAAACATGGTTATTTCTAATTGGATTAGGAAAGTTGATACATTAGAATTTTTGAAATTATGGGAATCAATAAATAATGAAAATTTTAAACCCACCGATTTCGAGGGGTTTAAAAGTAAACCGGGTCAAAATGCTTTTACCATATCACCTAAGAGATGGATTGTATTAACTAATGCAATAGGATTAGCTGTAAAATCAGGAAGATATGATGGTGGTACTTTTGCGCATAAAGATATTGCGTTGGAGTTTGCATCTTGGATATCTGCTGAAGTAAAACTATATATTATTAAAGAATTTCAAAGATTAAAAATGCAGGAATCTGAACAATTAGAATGGCATGGCAAAAGATTATTAACAAAATTGAATTATTTAATTCACACAAATGCCATTAAAGAGAATCTTATACCAGTTAATTTAACATGCGAACAAATCAATCATATTTACGCTAGTGAAGCTGATATGCTAAATGTTGCTTTATTTGGCATTAAAGCTAAAGAATGGCGAATTGCTAACCCAAATAAAGAAGGTAATCTTAGAGATTATGCAACGACAATTGAATTAGCGATTTTGTCTAATCTTGAATACCATAATTCTATTTTAATTAAGGACAACATTTCTCAAAGAGATAGATTAATAATTTTAAACCAAGAAGCGAATAGGCAAAAAAAATTGTTTAATGAAAATAATGTTAAAAGTGTAAAAATGTTAGAAAATAAATAAAGATTTAAAGAATGGGAGCGAAGGAAAAATGTATTACAAAAAATACCAACATATTGAAAAGTTAGGAACAACAGAAGTAGAAGGAATATTGGAAGAAAAGGTTTTTTTATTCTATAAAATTGATGGAACAAACTCTTGTATATTCTTAAAAGATGATAATACTTTAGGCTTTGGTTCAAGAACAAGAGAACTAACATTAGATAACGATAATGGCGGCTTTTACGCAAGTATGTTATTTAATAAGAATGAATATAATAAATATCTAAAATACTTACAAGAGAATCCTAATCATATCATTTATGGTGAATGGTTAATCCCACATACAATTAAAAGATATAAAGCAGATGCTTGGAAGAAATTATATGTATTTGATATTTACGATGCTGAAAATAATTGTTATATTCCATATGAAATATATAAGGATATATTAGATAATTATAATATTAATTATATTCCTGCAATAGCAACCTTAACTAATCCAACTCTAGAAGATATTAAAAATCAATTAGATAACACGGGGAATTATTTAATTGATAATGGTTTAGGAGAAGGAATAGTTATCAAGAATTATGATTATAAGAATAAATACGGAAGAACTACTTGGGCTAAGATATTAACTGAAGATTTTTATAAGAATAAAAAAGAATTAAAAGTTAAGAATCACATTAATAATGAAGAAGCTTCAATAGAGTTCAGCATCGTTAAAACATTCATCACACCAGAATTTATTCAAAAGGAATTCTCTAAATTTAAAGAAGATAAAGGAGAATTCACATCTAAGCACATTTTTGAATTTTTAAATAGAACATTCATTGAATTCTATAAAGATAATTGGGAATTGATATTAAAGAAATTCAAATTTCCAACCATTAATTTTAAAGTTTTGAAAAGACTAGTGGAAGAAGAAATAAAGAGCGTATTATGTATTTAATAATAAAATAAACGAAAAATAAAACAAAAATGCTCTGAAAATTAGACTTTATACAAAAAGGGAATTGAACTCCCAATTTGTATAACTTTTTATCGAAAATTGAACTTCTTAAAATGAAGATTTGTTGGTTTTAAGCGAGTTAAAAAACTTCCAAAAATCTGGATAAAAACTTTCTAAATCTAACGTCTTATATTTTGCTTTAACAAACGAAACAATATTTTCATTATGATAACCATGAATCTTTATAATATATTTTATTTCTGCCAATTCATCTTCGAGTTCTTGTTCATCAAAAATTTCTTTACCGTCAAACTGATTATATAATGTTTCAACTTCTTCTAAAGTATTAAATACCATTTCTGTTTCATGGTATGATTCGGCATGCATATAATCAGTGACATAAATGCATAAATAATATTTCATGTTTTCTCACCTCCTGGCGAGTATTTTAATGAATTATAGTGGCAATGTACATCAAGCATGCTTTAACTTTTACTTTTTTAGGAGGAAATGCTATGTTAAACGATATTGAATTAACTATATGTGAAATGCAAGGTCAATTATTTGAACTTTCTGCTAAAGAAGATTATGGCAGTTTAGAATTTATTAAAAAATTTATGAAATCAAAAACAGCATATGATATAGATAAACCATTTAATCATATGCAATGGGCTGGTGAAGGTTACATAATAGATAGAGTAGATGAAGAAGATTCTCCAGTTAAAGGTGGAGAAATATATGATAATGAAACACTTTATTGGATGGGCTATATTTATCGTTATTGGCATTTTTATACAGGTGAATTAAGTAAAGAAATATATAAACAAGCAAATGCTGAAATTATGAGAGCGATGTATTTACAATACCATACAATGAGACCTGAAATGGCTATAGATAGAATGAAAGAAACATATTTAGATAAGCAAAGAAAAAACGGCCTATTAAAAAAGCAAAAAAGAGCCCAATAATAGGTCCGATTACAGGAAATTTTTGTAAAAAATGAAAGTTTTACTTCTATTTTAAGTAAAACCTGCTAAAAATACAAAAATGAATTAGGGATGTTACTTATGTATTATACTAATGTCATTAAAAATGATGAGCTATTTATGTTAGTGGAAAATGCCATTAAACATAAAAGTAGAGATTGTTATATATTAATGCAACATTTCTTTTGTAAGCCTTTTGATGGTAAGGTATTAATTATATATGGTTTACCTAAAACAGGTAAGACAACATTAATGCTGCAAAAAATAAATGAGCTTCCAAAAGATAAAGTAGCTTATATAAAAATCAAAGAAACTGATAATATGAAGATGTTATGTAAGGACCTAGATAGGCTCAAAGCTGAGGGATATAAATATATATTCATTGATGAAATAACATTAATGGAAGATTTTATATCTCAGGCAGCATTATTATCAGATATTTATGCTTCTATGAGAATGAAAATAGTTATCTCTGGTAATGATTCTCTATGTTTTGTAATGGCCAAAAGAGATGAATTATATGATAGATGTTTTATGATTCATACAACTAATATATTATATAGTGAATACTCTAGATTGTTTAATGATTCTTCAATTGATAATTATATAGAACATGGTGGTAAACTTGTTCCTTTGGTGCTATTATTCAAAATGATAGTGGTTCATCAGGTGGAGGAAGAGGTGCTGCTGCTAAAAAATTATCAACTAATGGCTTTGCTATAAAAATATCAACAGATGGATATATAGAACTATTTTACAAACAAAAAAAATTTTTGTAATAAAATAGTAAAAAGCACATATGATTAGTGTGAATGAAATCAAAAATATCACTTGATTATTGTTATAATAAGGTGTATAATATGATTAAATTTAAAGGTAGCATACTGAGAAATCGGGGGCGCTAGATTATCAAATTTTTGATAAGTGAGGCATATGGATGCACAAGATTAAAGGAGAATACTTCTCCTTTTTTTGATTGTATCAGCCTTGATTTCTTAACAAAAATTACTTGATTTTGAATGTAATAAGCTATATAATGTAATTACCATAAAGAGAACAGTGAGGGACAAGCCCAATGACCTGTCAGCAACCTACTAATAAGCAAGGTGCTAAAGCTTGAATGATGGGAGAATATTAAGATGCGACATTACTCCTATCATTACGATGGGAGTTTTTTCTTTATGGAAATGCGACATAAGGGAGGAAATTAAAATGGTAATTAAAAGAATTGAAAACTTTGATTCAAGTATTGCATCAAAATCATTATTTGGTTTATTATTAAGGAAAGGTGAGAAAAATAGACTTTATGACATGTGTATTAAGTACGGAATAGAGATAACTTATCCAAATTTATTTGCTGATGATACACATTATTATTTGTGGGGAATCAGAGAAAATAGTATAGGATTAATTGGAACAGTAATAATGAATTACTTACAAGATAATGGAACAATCTTTCAGTCTTTAGATGAACTAGAAGATTATTTGAAGGGAGAATAGGGTATTATGAGAAATATTCATAGCCATAACGAATATCATAAATATAAAAGTACAACAAATGGAACTGGAAATGGCAGTGGGTCAAGTGGTAGAAATTCAAATGAAGAATTAAAAGGTATTTCAATAGGTGGAAAGCAGATATATGATGCCACTAAGGATAGCAATGGTGTTACAATATTAAAATGTTTATTAGTCACAATATTATGCATTGGTGGAATAGTAGTTCCCGTCATAGCTGAAATGGGAGAATTAGGTACTGTTCTATGTATTTTTACTGGATTAGGATTAAGTGTTTTAATGTTAAAAAATGTCTAAAAAAAGTGTCACAAAAATAATACAATAATTGTGACAAAAAAATGAAAAACATTGCAAAAACACTCATTTTTATTGCAAAAGCAGGTTTTATGTAGGCGATTTTGAGTCACCCACATATATTAGAATTAAGGAAAATAGTGTTTTATGTCATTATTAATAACAAAAAGATATTGCTATTTAGTAAAAAATGTTAGTAAATGTTTTCGTTCTAGTAAAACGGAAAGGATAATTTGCTGAAACATATAAATATTGAACCGTCATAAAATTTATTGAAAATTTGATGTGTAACGACATTGAAAATCGAATGAATTTTTAATATTATTTGAATAAAGTGAATCCTTGCGTTTGCAAGGTTTTTTTTATTTTTATTACTAATATTTATGAAGAATAATTTATATTAAATTTATTCAAAATATATATTATTAGTTGTATCTTTATACAATCTTAATATGTTATTAATGAATCTTAATCCATTATTTACACATTATAATATACAATTTTAATGTACTAGAAAGCAGTGATGATATGAAAAGAATTAAGAAAATAAAACTAACTTCATTTCAAATAATTTTATTTGGTTTTTTAGGAGTGATTTTTTTAGGCGGAATTATCTTAATGCTTCCTATATGTAATAAAGAAGGTGTTTGGACATCATTTATTGATGCAATATTCACTTCAACTTCAGCCGTATGCGTGACAGGATTAATTGTCCATGATACTGCTACATATTGGAATATGTTTGGGCAAATTATAATATTAATTCTCATTCAAATTGGTGGTATGGGAATTGTCACGGTTGCTGTATCATTTGCCTTATTATCTGGTAAAAAGATAGGATTATTTGGAAGAAACACTATAAAAGAAGCAATATCTGCTCCAAGTGTAGGTGGAATAGTAAATCTAGCTGGTTTTATTATAAAGGGAATATTTTTGTTTGAATTACTTGGTGCTTTAGTTATGATGCCTATATTTGTAAAAGATTATGGTATCGAAGGAATATGGATGGCTATTTTTCATTCGGTTTCAGCATTTTGTAATGCTGGGTTTGACATTATGGGCTCAAAGGGTGGAGAATTCAGTTCTCTTAGCATATATTCCGCTAATCCAGTAATTTCATTAACAATAATATTTTTAATTATTATAGGAGGAATAGGATTCTTAGTGTGGAAAGATGTTTTTAAATATAAATTATCCTTTAAAAAATATAGTCCTCAAAGCAAAATTGTCATTATTATGACTTTAATATTAATTATTTTACCTACTATATATAATTTTTTTGGTGAGTTTAATGAATATGCGTTAGGGGAAAGAATATTAGTATCACTTTTTCAGGCAGTAACACCAAGAACTGCTGGATTTAATACCGTAGGCTTAAATTCTATATCAGAAGTCGGTCTATTTATCATAATTATATTAATGTTAATCGGTGGTTCCCCGGGTTCAACTGCTGGTGGTATGAAAACAACAACGGTTGCAGTGTTACTTTCATCAACATTATCAGTATTTAGAAATAAGAAGACAGCACATTTAGCAAAGAGAAGAATAAGTGATGAAAATATCAAAAATGCTGTTGCGATATTTATGATATATTTATTATTATTTATTTTTAGCGGAGCAATAATAAGTTTAATCGATGATATACCACTTAAAATAAGCTTGTTTGAAACGGCTTCTGCAATAGGAACGGTTGGTTTATCATTAGGTGTTACACCATTATTAGGAGTGGTTTCTAAAATAATATTAATGGTATTAATGTTTTTTGGAAGGGTTGGTGCACTAACGTTGATATACGCAGCGGTTGGAAATAAGAGTCACAATGATTATGATTACCCATTAACACAAATTTCTGTAGGATAAAAATGGAGGAAATATGAAAAAGAAATCAGTATTATTAATTGGATTAGGTAGATTTGGTAGACATTTGGCAGTTAAACTAAATGATTTAGGACATGATGTTATGGCTATAGATGATAACGAAGAAAGAATTAATGATGTAATTGAACTAGTTACTAATGCACAAATTGGTGATAGCACAAATATTCATTTTTTAAAAAAACTTGGGGTTGAGAATTATGATATATGTATTGTTACAATTAGTGGCGATTTTCAAAGTTCTTTAGAAACAACAAGTTTACTTAAAGAGCTAGGAGCAAAAAAAGTAATATCAAGAGCTGAAAGAGATGGTCAAGCCAAATTTTTGTTAAGAAATGGAGCAGATGAGATTGTATATCCAGAAAAACAATTAGCTTATTGGACAGCGATTAGATATACATCAGATCATATTTTAGACTATATTGAAATTGATGAAGAACATAAGATTTTTGAAGTAGCAGTTCCTAAGGAATGGCTAGGTAAAAGTATTGGAGAAATAGATATTAGAAAAAAATTCAACATAAACATTTTAGCTATCAGAGAAAACGGTAAATTGAATGTTACTATAAGCCCAAATATTATTCTATCAGAAAGCAAGTCCTTGCTTGTGATTGGAGAATATAAAGTATTGTCTAAATGTTTTAAAATATAATTATTAGGTGAAATTAATTTGAAAGAATTTTGGTTAATTTTAGCACTAATTATATATTCTATTTTTGGATACTTTGTTATGTGGCTTATAGATAAAGAAATTGAAAAATATAAAAGAAATAACCGTAAACATAAGTAGTAAAATTAATAAAAAAATGTTATAATGTTTCAACAATACAGGAGTGATGAATAAATGATTAACGATACAAATGAACATGTTCTGGTGGGATTATCTTCTTCACCTTCAAATGAAAAAATTGTTAAAACTGCAGCCAAAATGGCAAAAGCATTTAATGCTAAATTTACTGCTTTATACGTAAAGACAACTAAAGATGATAAAATGAGTTTAGATGATAAATTTAGATTAAAATCCAATATATCTTTAGCGGAATCTTTGGGTGCAACTGTCGTAACTATTTATGGTGATGATATTTCTTTTCAAATTGCAGAATACGCTAGGATTTCCGAAGTTACCAAGATTGTTATTGGCAGAAGTGCAGTTAATAAGAGAAAATCCCCAATGAAATCTTTAGTGACAGATCAATTAATTACAATTGCTCCAAATGTTGATATTTATATAATTCCAGATTATAGTTTAAAAACTAATAAAAAGAATAATTTTCTTTACAATGTGATAACCTTAAAAGATGTTTTATTGAGTATAGTTATTATGTTATTAACTACTTTGCTTGGTTATGTATTTATGGAATTGGGTTTTACAGATGCGAATATAATTACTATATATATACTAGCAGTATTAATAACATCAATATTGACAAATAGTAAAGTATGCTGGATTTTATTTTCAATTGCAAGCGTATTTATTTTTAATTATTTATTTACTGCTCCAAAGTTTTCTTTCGTTGCATATGATAAAGGTTATATTTTTACTTTCGGTGTTATGTTAATTGCATCACTAATTACAGGAAATATAGCTAATAAAATGAAAGTGCAAACAAAAGAATCATCAGAAGTAGCTTATAGAACGAAAATATTATTTGAAACAAACAAATTATTACAAAAAGCTGAAAATGATGATGAAATCATTACTGTAACCACTGAACAATTAAAAACTCTTTTAAAAAGAAATGTATACGGAAGCCTATTAGTGAATGGTCAAATAGAAAAAAATGAAACCATTAATTTTAATGAGGACGTTTTGAAATATGCTATAAAAAATAATTTAAGAGTTGGTGCTACAACAGAATATTTTCCGGAAGATAAATATCTATATATACCAATAAGTTTAGGTTCTAATATATATGGTATTATTATAATAGAAATTAATGAAACAAATATTGATTCTCTTGAAAATAGTATATTATTTTCAATAATAGGTGAATGTGCGATTTCGTTAGAAAATAATTATATTTTAAAAGAAAATGAAAAATCAAAAAGAATAGCACAAAACGAAGAATTGAGAGGAAATTTACTTAGATCTATTTCACATGATTTAAGAACTCCTTTAACTTCTATCGCTGGAAATGCAGATAATTTATTATTAAATAGCGAATCATTTAGCTTAGAAACTAGAAAGCAAATGTATTTAACTATATATGAGGAATCAATGTGGCTACATAATTTAGTCGAAAATATATTAGCTATTACTAAAATAGAAGAAGGAAAAATGAATTTTAATTATACTACAGAATTGATAAATGATGTTATTATTGAAGCTATAAAAAGAATTAAAAATAATAAAATTAAACACGATATTATATATAAAAGCAATTATGAAATGGTTCTAGTTAAAATAGATGCTAGATTAATTCTTCAAGTAATAATTAATTTGTTAGATAATGCGATTAAGTATTCTAATGAAGGAACGCAAATTATAATTGAAACAATTCAAAAGGATAAAAAAATAAATGTTACAATTTCAGATAATGGTTTTGGTATTCCTGATGACATTAAACCATATGTTTTTGATAGATTTTACACAGGTGTAATTATTGCTGATGGTAGAAAAAGTCTAGGATTAGGACTTGCTTTATGCAAATCAATTATTAAAGCACATAATGGTGAGATTTTGGTTGCGGATAATGAACCTAATGGAACAAAAATAACATTTACATTACCAATCGAGGAGGTAGAATTTCATGAGTGAAATGGTTGTCTTGATAATTGAAGATGACATTCATATAAAAAGATTAATATCTACAACATTAATAGCCAGTGGTTATAAAGTATTGTTAGCTAAAGATGGTAAGGAAGCTATTTTAGAAGCAACAACGCATAATCCAGATATTATTTTATTAGATTTAGGTCTTCCTGACATGGATGGAATAGAAATTATAGAAAAAATTAGAAGTTGGACAGAAACTCCTATAATAGTAATAAGTGCTAGAAGTGACGATAAAGATAAAATAGAAGCATTGGATAAAGGTGCAGATGATTATTTAACTAAACCATTCTCGGTTGAAGAAATGTTAGCTAGAATTAGAGTTGCACAACGAAGATTAACGAATGTAAAAATGGCAAATCAAAGCAACTTTATTAATGGTAGTTTAGAAATAAATTATGCTTCTGGATGTGTATATGTTAATCAAAAAGAACTCCATTTAACTCCTATAGAATATAAACTTATTTGTTTATTAGCAAAAAATGTAGGTAAAGTTCTTACTCATACATATATAACTAATGCAATTTGGGGTACTAGTTGGGAAAGCGATGTTGCATCACTTCGTGTTTTTATGGCAACATTAAGAAAGAAGATTGAAGGAAATATTGATGATCCTCAAATTGTGCAAACTCATGTTGGCATTGGCTATCGCATGCTAAAGTTGTAATCACTATATTAATTTCACACCAAAAAAATATAAATGTAAGCATACATCTTTATATGTATGCTTATTTACTTTACCCACATATATTATAATTGAATAATTATAACTAAAACTTAAAATAAGTGACATAAAATCAGTGACTATTTGACATAAAATATAACAAATGATATAATAAATTATATAATAAATGTTATAGGTGATAATATGAAAGAATTGATTAAGAAAATAAGAGAATACACAGGATTAAGTCAAACAGAATTTTCATATAGGATAGGTGTAAGTTTTGCAACTATAAATCGTTGGGAAAATGGCCATTCGTTTCCTACGCCCTTAGCTCAAGAAAAATTATATGAATTATGCCAAGATTATAATGTACCTGCTTATGAAATGATAATTGATAGAATAAAAAACATAGAAAAAACTATTGAATTAGAAGAAGGACGCAAATTACTTTACCATGGTTCAAAAAAAGGTTTAGTTGGAGAAATTGCACCAAAAAGCCGCGAACGTTGTGATTTTGGAAAAGGGTTCTATATGGGGACTACACCAGAGCAACCATTGACATTAATCTGTGATTTTGAAGAAGCTAAGTTTTATTTAGTATCAATAAAAATTAATGATTTAGAAACTATTGAAATCCCAGTGGATATTGATTGGGCCATGGTTGTCGCATATAATCGTGGAAAAATGGATAAAGTAAAAGGGACTAAGTTTTATAAAAAATATAGTGAGATGTTTGTGAATAAAGATTTAGTTATCGGGAGTATTGCAGATGACAGAATGTTTTACGTGATTGACAATTTTTTTAAAGAAATTATAACGGATGTTGCATTAGTAAATAGTTTATCTGCACTTAATTTAGGAAAACAATATGTTGCAATTACAAACAAAGCATGTTCACTTATTAAGGTTGAAAAAGAAATTGAAATATCTCCCTTTGAAATGAAGATTTTACGAAAAGTCAGTGAAACAAATCGCCATAAAGGAATTGATTTTGCAAATGAAATTTGTAAATCTTATAGACGTGAAGGTAAATATTTTGACGAAATATTAGAAGAAGCATTGAAAGGAGAATAATATGAATTTGGATTTAATTGAAAGTAAACTTTGTGATGTACAAGGTAGTTTATTTGAATCATTTGCTAATACTGAATATGACCCAGAGTGTTTGATTAGAGTTTTTATGAATAGCGAACTTAGCAAAAATTTAGATTCTGATTACAATCGTATGCAATGGGCAGGCGAAGAATATTTGTTAGAAGAATTACTAGATGTATATAAAGAGCAATTAGAACCAAAATCAGAAGAGTATTCAAAAGACGCTTTATTTTGGATGGGATATGTATATCGTTATTGGCATTATTATAAAAACGAATCTAGTAAGAATATTTATAAAATCGCACCTTTTAAAACAATGAATATTAATTATTTAATGTTTCATACTTTTTCTGTTGAACACGCTATTGATGATTTGATAGAAATTTATATACAAAAACAAAAAAAGAAAATTAGGAGGTAATTGATATGTATGATGTAAAAGAAAGTGATTGGAAATTATTAAGAAAATTAGTTCCTGGTTGGCAAGAAAGATATATGGATAAACTTAATAAAGAATATATTGAAATATTAGGTAGAGAATGTAATCCATCAACAAATTTTTGGGAATTGGAAAAAAGAATTTTCAAAGATAAAAGACACATTGGTGTGGTAATAGATATGCGTAGATCAAGAATGGTCAGCAATTTATTAATGATGTTAGAAGAAAAGGTTATTGTTATCGAAGAATTAGATGATTTTAGCGAAGAACTAAAAGAAGAAATTAATTTTTATTTTAGAGGTTAGCTTATGAAATTGAAAAACAATGTCATAAATAAACTCAGTAAAATGAGTAAAGAAGAATTATTTGAGTTGATTAATAATTTATGTGATTCTAATGATGAGGTTGTTTCTTATTTGAATAATGTATTAACTAACACCAAGGTTGATGCAAATAAATATATAGCAAAAAT
>JBGVOE010000097.1:0-17402 GCA_045126355.1 Anaeroplasmataceae bacterium
TGTGTCATGTATGATTAAAACAAATCGAGAAACAGAAATAGTGGATTTTTACAAAAAGAAAAAAGCTTCAGGCATGAAACCTAAAGCCGCCCTTGTAGCATCAATGAATAAAACACTGCGAATAATTCATTCATTATGCAAGAATGGTTGTTTATTTAAATAACCACTATTATTATAAACTATAATCTTTCAAAAAACCTCAAAAATGAGGATTTTTTGTGCTGGTAAAGATAAATATATTTTTTATATGGAACATTATAAAATTAATACTTGATTTTCCTTATCTAATTTCCTAAAACGTGAAAAAAATCACATTAAAAAATGTGACTTTAACAATTAATATCTATAAAATTTATCTCTTCTATATCTAAAATAGCGGGATATGTTGAAAGATAGTATGAATTATTAAGACTATCATTAATTTCAAAAACATGAGAATCTAAGGTAATATCTTTAAACTTTTTGCTTAATCCAATTCCCATCATTTTAAAATAAGCTTCTTTAATAACCCATTTTTTATAAAAGTATGTATGTTTATCTAAAGTATTTAAAAATTCAAGATATTCTTCTTTTGATAAAGCATATTTACTAACTTTAGCTAAATCTTTACTTAAATCAATATACTCACAGTCAATTCCAACACTTTCATTTGATATAATAACAGCTACAATGTTTTTAGAATGAGTAATATTAAAATGATAATCTAAATCTTTGATAAAAGGTTTACCATTTGAGTTCGTAATCTCATAATTATATAAATCTATTCCTAACTTTTTAAAAGCATATCTAAGTAATAAATATGCCGATAATGTTTGAATTTTCTTTAATTCATTTAAGATTAATTTTGTTTTATTAAGTTTTCTTTTACTAATAATATCTAAATTAAGATCACTTAAATTAATATTAGATATATCTGTGTAATATATTTTTCTCATAAAACCACCATTAAAAATAAAAAGATAGCAAATGCTATCTTTATAAATTCGACTTCTTATTAAAAGGAGCCATAGTTCTTAGTAACTTTTTCTACCGTTTTGACGTGCAGCTAAACGTTTCATTTTACGTGTTACACTTGGTTTTAAGTAGTATTCACGTTTACGAACTTCAGCAAGCGTTCCAGATCTTGATACTTCTCTTTTAAATCTACGTAAAGCGTCATCAAGACTTTCTTTTTCGCGAACTATAGTCTTAGGCATACAAGCCCTCCTTCCGGACAATTCCATAGGTTATTATACATAATAATAAATCGTTTGTAAAGAAAAATTTTATTCATTTTTAAATATTTGTCAAATTTTAACTATTAATTTATAAAAAAATACAAAAAAGTAGCACTATTTTAATAAAAATAGTTAAAAAGTCCATAAGATAATCTTATGAACTTAATTTAATTGTATTTAACTTAACTATTGTGTCTAGCCCAAATTCTTCTTTAGCAATTATCGCTATTTCTACATATTCTTCCTTAGTAAAACTATCCGTTAACAGACTAACATTTAATACATTTTCTTCATCTAAATAGCATAGTGTATCAGTAAAACCTAACTCTACGATTATACTTTCTAGATATACTTCTTTTTCTGTTAATGTAGATATAGTCTCTATTTCTAAAATATACTCTTCAATGTCATTAAGTGATACGGTAGCTTCTGTAATTTTTGCCTCATATAAAGCGACTTCTTTATTTCTTTCATCTAATATTAACAGTCGCATTTCCGCAAAATCTTGATACCTTGTATTTGTATCACCGTCGCCACCTACTGGAGCTAAAGGTCCATCTTGTGGCATTAAGACATAATAAACACTAAGCATGGCTACCATAGCTAATAACAATAAAGACAATCTGTGTTTTTTAATTTTTTTAAACATAAAAAATCCCCTCATATTTCTACTTAATCATATGAAAGGATTTATAGATTTATGCTAAAAATGATTTAATAATATCTTTATGAGTAAGAAGTGCACTATAAATCTTACCACTATATAAAGAAATTCCTACTTGAGCAAAATGAGCTATTAAAGTTTTATTGTTAACATTATCTAGGACAAAGCGAATATTATGTTTATCACAATAATCTTTTAAAACTGTAATAAATTCATTTTCTAAATTTTTAACATCTTTATTTAATTTATAATAGAAATAATAAACTGGGAATTGTTTTAGTATTTCAACATTAGATGTAGCAATCATAATTTGATTTAATGTTAATGACTTTAATACTTCATATACATTATCATCAAGTTCATCATTATAACAAATTGTAATAGCTGTTTTAGGAATGTTAAAGAATTTAAGTTGATCTAATAAATAATCTTTAAAAGTTTCATCAATAAGTGTTTCTTTACTAACTTTAAAAGAGAAATTCATATAAACTTTAATCTCTTTATACATTTCTTCAAGTTCAAATAAAGCTTTATGAATCATATAACGTTCAATTAATTTCGTCATATCACGCTTTTTAATCACTTCATAAATAACTTTATCATCTACTGCATAATTACTTAAATTTAAGCCTACATAATAGTGATCACAATTATTTCTTCCTGCATCTACTACTTGTCTATAGTATAAAGCTAAATGATTATTATCAATGGCCTCTGACACATGAGTAGCAAGTTGAGATTGGAAAAATTGCTTTCTATACGCTTCTTTACTATAACAGCTAACATTACTCTTAACCCCATCATCATGAGCCATTGATAAGGCACTAAGTAAGTAGTCAATTAAGTCGTTAGGGTCCCTCTCAGTTGTATCTGTAGGATAACGCAGTATTCCAACTTCAAAATTAATATTTAAACGATAATTTAATTTCTTTAATTTATTTGATAAATAATCACAAATTGTATAACCTAATTTAGTCATAGTTCTTTTATCATTTAAACCAATTACCGCCACAATAAATTTATCTCCATCTAAATGATAAACTCTCATATCTTCATCATATTCTTTTAAATATTTTGCGATTGCGAAAATCATTTGTGAAGTAAAATCATAACCATATATATCACTATAATTTTTAAAGCCTTTGACATTAAAAGCAAATAAACTAAACTTATCTAGTTTAATCAATTCTTCGATATCACAGATAAGTTTACTCTTATTATAAGCTCCACTAACAGGGTCAAAATGAGCCATAACAGTTGATTTTTCCTCATCTTTAACCTTTTCTGTAATCTCATTAATAACGCTTAAAATAACGCCCTCTTCATCAATTTTAAAGGCTTCTTCAAAGTGTCTTACGACTCCATTTATCTTACTTGCAAAAGAGATACTAGCCTCACTCATCTTTCCTTCTTGTAAGGCTAAAATTGTTTTTCGGTAATCAAATAAATACTCAGGTATTATTAATTGATAAAATTCATCAATACTAATTACTTCACTACAACCAAATAAATTACATGCCGTTTTTGATAAGTATAAATAACTATCGTATTGACGTTTATACGCACTTACGATATGTTCCATCATAAAGGTATAATCATGATTTTTCTTAAACTCATATAATTCATTTTGTTCATTATTCCATTTTAAATCAAGGTACGCTACAGCAATTTTTAATGTCTCATAATTTAATTTAGCAGTCAATATATCTTTACTTTTACTACTAAATAAAAGGGCGGCTTTTGATAAAGGAAGACAAATTATCGATTGATTTTCTAAATCAGCATAAAACTTATTTGTAATTATATCAACATAAGTAGTTTGGGTAGAATCACCAATAATAATTTCTTCTTCTAAATCAATTACTTCAAGTAAAATCGTATCATTTAAAGATAGTGTCTCACTTTTTTTATCATATAATCTTTCTTTTTTATAATGATAACCATAGTATTTATTATTTTTTGTTAGTAAATAAGCTTCATCAAATGTAGCTAATTTATTTAAAGAAATAAAAAACTGACGTAAGTAATCTCTAAACTGTGAAAATACTTCTTTATTTAATTTACTAAATTCCATAGAAATTTCTAATAGTTTATTTCCTGATTCAATCATCGTAATATTATCACGATGAATTGTAGTAGTCTTTACTTCTTTTTCTTCTTTAATATTAATAGGTGAGAAGGCATTTTGATTTTTAATAAAATTAAGTTCAATAGCCTGTTTACTTACTCTAGCCTTTTTAGGTTTATTAATAGTGGCTTCACTATTTTTCTTCTCTTCTAATAATGCTTGTAACTTTTCTTCATAACTACTTTTATTAAATCGATTATTTAAGGCAGTATATAAAATAATACATTGTTCGGCAAACTTTATTTTAGCCTCAAGATTAGCTTCTTCGACTTCATATTCATATTCAGCTTCAAAAATACTAGCTCTACGGTATTCATTCATCGAAACTAAGATTTCAAGTTTTAAAGCTAAAAACATTCCTCTCAAATCTTTTTTTAGGTGTGTTTCTAACATCTCATCAATTACGAGTAGAGCGCGCGGAAAACTAGCTTCCCTTACAAAAACATAAGCTTCTTTATAACGAGCTTTTTGATATATTTCATCTTCATTTAAAGATAAGGCAAGTGATAAAATTAACTTATTTTTATCTTTAAAACGAATGAAATCATTACTTGCTAAATACTCATCACATAATCTAATTAAAGCTTTTAATCTTTTCTCATCACTAATATCATCATCAAGATATGTTAAAAGTGTTCTAATTAATTCATTACTATTATTAACCTCATCATAATAGATAATTAAGTCTTCATAATAGGCAATCTTATTATAATTAGGTAAATATTTTTTCTTAGTCTCAATCATTTGTAAGACATTTTCATAATCTTTTTGTTCGTAATAAATTTTAATTAAAGCATTATAAATTGTTGGTTTTTCTTTATCAATACAAACTTCTAGATAATTAAAAAGTAAGGTGAAAGCATTACTAACATTACCTAAAGAAAAAGTAAGGTAGGCAAGGTGAGCTAAAGCTTTTGGATAATCACGATGATTAGGTGTAATGCCAGATAAAAACTCATCAATCTTTTTGATTGACGTACTGTTTGCCTCTAACGCTAAAATTTGGCGAATATCCATTTTTTTCTACCTCCTACTTTAAACTTATCTTATCCTCTTTAATAAGTGCGTAATTATCATCTTTTAACGCACCTGGGTTTATAAAGTAAATCCCTTCATATTCTTCTAACATTTGTTGGTGAGTATGTCCATAACAAACATAAGTTGCATTAGCTTCTTTTGCTAATAAGTATAATTTAAAAATATCAAAATAAACATTATGTAAATGTCCATGTGCTAATAAAATTCTTTTGCCTTCAACCTCAACTGTTAAAACCATAGGTAAATTAGCATAATCACAATTTCCTTTTACACTTATAATATTATTGTTTTTGTAAAAATCATCTTCTGATTCCCCGTCTCCACAACATAAAATATGTTCTGGATTATGTTTTTTGATTAAAGATAAAACTTTATCTTCATTTTTATGATAATCACTAATTACTAAAATCATCTTCTAAATATTTTATAAATGACTTAATTGCGAGCGCACGATGTGATATCTCATTTTTAATTGAACTAGATAGTTCTCCAAATGTTTCATTATAGCCATTTGGAATAAAAATTACATCATAGCCAAAGCCATTTCCTCCTTTTTCAGTATAATCAAGCGTTCCGTAAACTTCTCCAGCAAAATGTTTATATAAATTACTAGATATATAAAAAACAATAGAACAATGAAAGTGAGCTCCTCTTTCTACTACTCCTTCCATTTTCTTTAAAACTAGCTTAATTCGGTCGGCTTCATCACTAAGTCCACCATAACGAGCGCTATATATTCCAGGTTCACCATTAAGATAGTCTACACATAATCCTGAATCATCCGCTATAACAGGAATATGATATAAATCATAAATTGTTTTAGCTTTAATCATAGCATTTTCATAAAAAGAATTTCCATCTTCAATAATTTCTTGGGTAAAATTTATATCTTTTAAAGATAATACTTCAATATTAAATCTAGTTAAAATTTCCTTAAATTCTTTTATCTTTCCATTATTACTAGAGGCTAAAATAACTTTCATAGTGTCACGCTCCTAGATAAAATTATAACACAACTAAAGGAAAAAAAGAATAGGATTATCCTATTCTAACTGATAATAATATTATCTTTTTTGATATTTAAATTATCACTTAATAATTTTTTTATAATCTCGATATCTTTTTCTTTACAATTAAGATCAACTGTTATTGTATATTTAGTCATCTTATAATTATTTAAAGTAATCTCTGTTTTATACTCTTTATTAATAAATTCAATGATTTTTTTCATTTTAAAAGTAACTTCATCTTCATGAAAGTCAATAATATGATTAATAAAAAGTTTAGAATCATCTTCATAATAATAAATGATTTTAACGTTTTTAGTTTCATATTTTGTACTTATTATATCTAAATTTACATTAAGTTCATCTATCCCATCATACATCACTACGTTATCCATATTAGATATTATCTTTTTATCTTTTGTTATATAGACATCACTAAATCCTAACTCTTTATAAGAATAAAGTACTTGAGCAAGCGCAAATAAGATATCTTTATTATCAATCTTAAAAAAGTTATCACTAACTTCTAAATAGATATCAGCACCTCTTATTTCATATGAAGAGAGTTTTGCATTTAAATTTAGATACGTATTATAATCTGCGCTTACAGAATTTGATTTTTCTGTTAAGTATTTAAAAGTTAAATCAATAAGTTCATATTTATCATTATTTAATCTTTCTATTGGTACACCAATTACTTTATTATCTTTAACATAATAGACATAAAACACTTCTTTTTCATTAATTACTTCATAGTATATTTCGTTATCTTTATTTTTAAAATCTTTGGGTATTAGTAAAATTACTAATAAAAAAAGTATAAAAGTTATAAAAATTAGATATTTTTTCATTAAATCACCAATAAATATTATGTGATTTTACATTTTATATGTTATACTTAAGAAAAGTTGGGGGTTTTTTTATGGAAGTTGAAATTAAAAAGAAAAATGGTTTAAAAACCATTATAGCTTATCTATTAATTTTTGAAATATTAGCAGCTTTCGTTGCTATGGCGGTTAAATTTATTTATGAAAGTCAAAACTTAGATATCCTAGAACCAGAAAATTATAATTTTGCTAGTTCATTAATAAACTTAGTTGTTTATCTAATTTTATTTGTAGCAATTATGTTTTTAAATCACAAAGAACTACTTACTGATGTTAAGGAATTTGGTAAAGAAAAAAATCATATAGTATTAAAAGTTTTAGCTGGTTATGGAATCTTTTATATTATTAATGGAAGTTGTTCATTACTTGTTTCAAATATTGAATACTATGGTAACTTTATGCATCAAGTCTTACATACAGGAAAAGAGATTTTGACAACAGCCGAAAATCAAACAGCAATTGAGGAAATAGTACACAGCAATGGTTTTTGGATGATGGCATTATCAGCTGGTATTATTGGACCGATTTGTGAAGAGGTTGTTTTCCGTAAAGCGTTCTTTAATATTTGTAAAACTAAAGAAATGGGAATCTTGTTATCAAGTATTTGTTTCGGTTTAATCCATATGACTTCATCTATTGGTCAATTTGATACATTCTCATTAATTCTTATGACATTACCTTATGTCTTTAGTGGATTTGCTTTTGGTCTTTTATATATTAAAAACGATTGTAACATCATGGTGCCTACAATCGTTCATATGTTAAGTAATATTATTAGCTTATTTGCTATTGCATTCTTTATGTAAACATTTTGTTTAAGATAGGATCATTTAAAAAATTAATATAATCAATAATAGAGATACCGTTGGTATCTTTTTTATTTATATCAAATCTTTTTAAATCTAAGAGATCATAATCACGATTTATAACCGCAATATGAAATGGATAAGTCTTCTTATATAATCTATATTCATAAGAATCGTTATAATTTTCTAGTAATACTAATGTAGAGTTAGAATTTAAAGAGGCTAAGTCAAAGATATTTAATCCATCTTTATTCTTACCTTCAATAATAACTTTTTTCTCTAATATCTTCTTCATTACTAAATAACTACTATATCTAGCAGCGTAGAAAATAATATTGTTATTAAAACAGTCAGCCTCATATAAATTATCAAATTGATCTAATAGGAAGTTAATTACTTCTTCATTATCATATTTTAAAGCTAACATTAAAAGATTAACATTTTCATAATTACGAGCTTTTAATAAATTTGGATATAGTCTAGCTAATCTAAAGAAAAGCTTTGTATTATAAGCCTTAAGAGCGTAAAAAAGTGCATTTTCTCCATCAGGATTAGTAAACTCATAATCGATTTTTAAAAAGTCTTCAATTAATTCTATAATATCTATTCTACCTTTTAAAATAGCTTTAAAATAAACTGTTTGACCAAATTTGTTTACAACATTTGTATCTGCATTATAGCGACATAAGATTTTACAAAAGCCTAACTCTCCTCTATTTATAGCCTCAAATAGGGGAGTCTCACCGCTACTGTTAACAATATTTAAATTGATGTAGTTATCTAAAAGTAAATTGGCTACTTCAAGTGCATTACCTCTAGCGGCATAATGAAGTAGGCTTGAATTTGTATCATCAGTTATATTTACATCACCAAATTTTAAATATTCTTTTAAGGTTAGGGTATCATTTTTAAGCGCAGCTAAAAAGATATTTTCCATCTAAAAATCAAATCCTTTCAATATAAAAGAAAAAAGAGCAAATTTTATTTACTCTCTTTTATTTTTTTATTAGCGAACCATTTCCTTTAAAACTTTACCTGTTTTGAATGCAGGAGTTCTTTGTTGAGGAATACTAATTTCTTCACCTGTACGTGGGTTAAGACCAGTTCTTGCAACTCTTGTACGGATTTCAAAAGTTCCAAATCCAGAGATTACTACTTTTTCACCTGTTTCTAAAGTCTCAGAAATTGTATCAAATAATGTGTCGATAACTAATTCTGTAGATTTTTTTGTTAAGTCAACTTTTTCTGCAACTAATGCAACTAATTCTGCTTTATTCATAAATATCCTCCATAAAAAAAGTTTTTGTGACAAGCTTATTATATCAAGTTTTTTTTACTAATACAACACTTTTTTACGTTACCTAAGAAGAAAATTGTTATTTTATATACCTAAATTATACTCCTTGTGTAAATGCTAGTTAATCAATATTAACCATTACTATAAGTAAGTATTGTTTAATTTAGGATAAATGATAAATCTTCTTTACTTAGTTTAGTAATGTTTGTATCATCATTACTAATAAGTTTATCGATTAAATCTTTCTTAATATTTTGTAATTCAATTACACGTTTTTCAATACTATCTTCACAAATAAGTTTAATTACTTCTACATTTTTAACTTGACCGATACGGTATGTTCTATCTGTTGCTTGTGCTTCTACAGCTTGATTCCACCATGGGTCTAAATGAATTACAGTATCAGCTCCGATTAAGTTTAATCCCGTTCCACCTGCTTTAAGGGAGATTAAGAATACTTTAACACTACTATTTGCGTTAAATTCATCTGCGTATTCTTTTCTTTTTGCCGCTTCTGTTTTACCAGTCAAATAGAAATAATTTATTCCTTTATCAACTAAGAATCTTTCAACAATATCTAAAGCTTTAACAAATTGTGAGAAAATTAAGATCTTATGACCGCCTGAAATATATTCTGTAACTAACTCTTTTAATGTTTCCATCTTACTAGATATTCCACTATATTCTTCTAAAAATAAACTAGGGTCAATACAAATTTGACGAAGTTTCATTAAATATGGGAATAAATCAAATGGAACTTTCGAAACCTTTAACATATTTTGTGCTTCTAATTTAAATGAATCATAAATCTTTTGTTGCTCGCTACTCATACTAACAGTCATAATATGTTCGTATTTACTAGGTAGATCATCTAAAACATTTTCTTTTGTTCTTCTTAAGATAAATGGAGTGATTCGTTTTGAAATCTTATCAACAAAGTTTTTATCCGCACTATATTTTGCTTTAAAGTCTTTTAACTCTTCAAAATAATTAGGCATAATAAAATCAAAAATACTCCATAAATCAATAATATTATTTTCAACAGGTGTACCTGTTAAAGCGAACTTATATTCAGCCTTAACATTTTTAACAGCTACGCTTTTACCAGCGTATACATTTTTAATTACTTGAGCTTCATCTAATATAAAGTATTTAAATTCCTTTTTATATAAGTCGATATCACTTCTTAAAGATTCATAAGATGTAATATAAACCGCGTTTTCATTATAATCAATACTATTAATTAACTCTTCTCTCTTATTACTTGTACCATAAATTTCAACCACTTTAGTTTCGCCATCAAACTTTAAAAACTCACTCTTCCAGTTAAAGATTAAAGTTTTAGGACAAACAATTAAAGATGGTTTATTTATAGTATTAGCTTTAAGAAGAGTGATGATTTGGACTGTTTTACCTAATCCCATATCGTCAGCTAAAATACCACCTAAATGGTATTTAGATAAAATACTTAACCATCTATAACCTTCTATTTGATACTCTCTTAATTCTCCATTAATTTTTGGAAGAGGAATATCAATATTTTTAAAGTTAGCTATTTCATCTATCATATTTAATAAATAGTTATCTATTTTACAATTAGATTTATGAGAATAAGCATTTAATGCATTATAAATTGGAATATTTTGAGCTTCACTTAATTTCTTTTGATTAAGTTTTAAATCATTTACTGCTTCATAAAATTCAGTCGCTTCATCATTATCAAGATTAATAATTGTATCATTTTTAAGTAAGATAAACTTCTTCTTTAATTTAACTGCTTTTAAGATTTCGTATAATTCTTCATCAGAATACTTACTGTCTTCAACAATAGCGTTTAACATACTAAAATCATTATCTAATTTAATTACTTGTCTTGAGAAGTTTTCAATCTTCTTACAGCTAATTGTCTCTGATAAATAAACACTAGCGATTTTTTTAAGATATGTGAAATCCATTGTTAAGAAATTTAAAATCTTATTTTCTTCAATTAATTCCGCATTATTAAATCCTAAATTCTTTAAGTATGATTCATATTTTGAAAGTTTATTTTTCTCATATACTTTTAAATCTTTCTCATCTACTTCCATACCACTATCATTAATTAAAATTGTATTAACACTTATTTTACGATTTGAATAATCAAAATAAGCTTTTATTTCAATTTCTTTAATAATAAAGTCTTCCTTAATACTATCAGCTACTTCAAATAATTCACTAAAGCGGTAATAAATCTTTTCTTTAAATAATTCTAACGTATCTTTGATATCAAATGATGTATATAAAGTAAGTAATTCAATTAACTTTAATTCATTTCGGTTAACATTAATAATATCAACACAACTATTTACATTATCAAAAATAAAACCATTAGTACCTAATATATAGAAATTATGTTCTGCCAGATTAGTTTTAATATGATAATTTTCATCAATATAAACTTTAAATGGTACTTCATCTAGTCTTACTAAATATTCTTTATCATTAAGAATAATTCTTTGTCCCTTTAATAATTTTAATAATTCTCCCATTCTAAAATCAGGAATAATTACATCTTTATTTTCATAATAGCTATTTAGAATAAGTTGTAGATATTTTAAGACATCAACAACACTCTCATTAAAGTTTTCATAGCAATGACTAAAAGCAAGTCCTTTTCCGTATTCAAAAAAGCGATTATGCTTAATACATTCTAAGAAATAACCAACTCTTTTAACTACGTATTTTTTACTATTTCCAACTTTAAGTGATAAAACCCAAGTATTATGTTCAGCTTTAAAAATGAAATCGACATCCATTTTATTTCCTTCAGTTAGATAAATAGGTTCTTCATCAAGTTTTTGATATAAAGTATTTATTTCACGTTCAAATTTTTGAATCTTTTTAAGCTTCAATGTTTCTGATAACGCTATTTTAGCCTCTTCAATATCATTTATATAAGCATCACCATAAACTTCCCCTAAAATAATATCTAATACTTTATTTAATGTATTATTTTCTAACTCACCATAACAATCTAAAAATACTTGTTCATTATTAACTTCTTCAAAAATTGAAGCCACATAATCACTACCAAGACTAATTTTCTTTTCAATAATAACTTCATCTTTAGTAATTTCAATTTCATAACTAAAATCAAAATAAGCTTTTAAAGAATTATAATCTATTACTTTTTCCCTACCTATAGTTTCTATGAAATCAAAATTAGAATAAGCTAAAATATATTTAGTGTTTGGTATTTCTTTTAGATATTTAATCAAAATATTCTTTTCAGTTTTATTTGTTCTAATCGCATTTAAAGCTAAAACATGAACACATTTTTTCAAATCTAATTCTTTATAATAATCTAAATTACAAATAAAGTAATCTAAAATAACAGGATTATGTTGAATTAATAGATAGCTAACTACATCGCTTTTTTCACACACTTCAAAGAAAAGATCGATCGTTATATTTTCTAAATTTAAATAACAAATTAATTTTCTTAAAGTCTCTTTATCAAGATATGTTTTTAATTCTTCTAAAATTGTTTTTGTAATTCTTATATCCTTTATTTTTTCATAAAATGAATCTTTTAGTTCTTCATTATTTAAAATGTTTGCTTTAAAAATAAATGAAATAATTTCTTTTACATTAAGATCAAATGTAGATAAATTTTCAACAATAAAATTAAAATTCTTATTATAAATACATTTATATAATGTAAGATTTGAATATCTTATATTCCAATAAGCATATGAATGAGAATCTGAGTCTACTTTTGATTTAAGATAACGATATCGTTCTATTAGATATGAGTTATTAATTTCTTTTAGAATCGGAAATACTATATTTTTAGTAGCATTTTTAATTAATATCATTTGTAGTATTTCTTCAGTTTTTTCTTTATTCTTATATGAATATTTAGCTAATTCATTAAGAAATAAACTTAAATTACTACTATATTTTAAATCAAAATAAAGTGATGTATTATATCTATCTATTAAAGTATTAAAATTAAATTTATCAAAATCTACCTTTAATTTTATATCTTGTTTTTCTACCACAATTGTTGATTGAGGAAGCGGCTTATTTTGTCTTAATGATTTTAGTTTTTGTTGTGAGGCAATTAATAAAGCTACAACGTGTTTACAAACGCCTTCTACAGGACAACTACAAATATATCTAAGTTTTCCATCTTCAAATGTAACTTCTGTAAAATAATCTTCAGTGCCGTGAACAGTCGCACTTATCTTATTCTCGCTAAAAGTAATATCTCCAACTTTATTTTTTCTAAAGTAATCTAGTCCTTTATTAAAAACATTAGAACTAAATTTTGTTTGAAGATTATCTAATAAATATTTAACCATTTCATCATCTAACTTAATTAAATAATCACTACTTCCATCTTTATTTTTACTGATGCCTCTGATACCGTAATTTAAAAACTCAGCTTTTATTTCTGAGTAGCTAATATTTTTAACAATACCAAGTCCAAATTTTCCTTTATGAACTACGTAATCTCCTACTTTAATCACAAGCATCAACTCCTTTTTAAAAATAAGACTATACATTTGATTATAAATTATTTTAATTTATATTCAAGATTAATGGAAAAGAAGAGAAAAAATCTCTTCTAAAAATCAATATATGAAGCATATTCATAACTAATAAATTCATTTTTCTTAGTTTCTATATATGCGACTTCTTTATGCATATAACTTACAACTTCACTAGTATTCATATCTTTAAATTTTGATAATACACGTTTAACTAAAGATAATTCATACTCTGTTAATACTACATCCGTATCACAACTTTTAATTAAACAAGTTGTAGTATCACCATTAAATGTAATATCCATCGTAACAATATCATTATTTAAAATATCTTCATACATAAATGGTACAGCACCATATGGTAGATGATTATATGTTAAACCTGTAACACCAAAACCAGTTTCTTTGTAAGATAAATTATCAACATACCACAAACATTTTGATAATTTAGTTTTTGTTAATCTTTCAAAATTAGCAGCAAAGAATTTTATAATAGCATAAATTTTACCCATAGATAATTCTTTGTTACCAACTAAATTAGAATTAAAATCTTTTTTATTGTACATAATTTCAACATTATTAGTAGAAAAATGTTTTTTTATTTCAGCTAATACTTTATTATATTTTAACTCACTATATTCTTTAACATACTTTTCTTTATTTTTTAAAGCAAGTTTGTAAAACTCTTCTGCATCTTTAGCTTTTCTTATTATTTCATCATGTGCTTTTTCTTGGACGGTTTTACTTTCATATCTAGTGATAGTAATTTCACCGAACCCAAGAAGAATAGCAAATTCTTTTTGTGATAAATCATATTTTTCACGAATTTGTTTAATATTATAATCTAACAATAAGTCGTTGATTCTGCGGTATTCATTTCTTATTTTTCTTAAATTATCATTTCCTAAATTTACATCTACATATTCTTCTTCTAAATCTTCATCATAATAATATTCTAATTCAACATTAAAAACACTATTTTTAAACTCTACTTCTTCTACCCTTATAACTTTTTTCATAATTTCACCTTTTATTTTTCATACTTTTTTTCATGAAATGAAATGACCACAGTTTTATCGTTTTTAAATCCTATTTTAATATATAGAGTTTTTTGCATATAAAACACTTAACAATTTTCATTTATATTTTACTATCAATTGATAGCGATTTCAAGAAAAAAAGAGAAATTTCTTCTCTTCGTTTAAAATATTACAGTAAAGATCATAATAAATCTAATATTATTTCATTGTATTAACTACCCATTTATCAGAAAGTTTATCATCAAGTTTTTCTTTTATAATTGTAGTTATTTTAATCAATGGTTTTTTATTAAAATGGCATAAATCTAACATCCATTTATTCGAATTTGGAATAGGGCCATAACCAAAATGTATTTCACCCTTGTAAAAATCTCTATAAACTTTCGCTAGTTCTAATTCAACTAAATCTAAATACTTCATCATTAAAGCTCTATCATTTTTAGCATTTTCTACACTTTTTATAATTTGTTCTTGATTATTTATAAACCAATCACAAAAAGCTTCAATTTTTATTAAATCAATTTCCTTCTTTTTAAACCAATTAAACATATAAATTACCTCATATTGTGTATTTAATTAACTTTTTTTATAATATAAAATTTCTCTTTATAACTATCATATAATCCAATTACTTTTTTATTATTATAATCCTCAGGAATAAATTTAGAAAATAAATAATTAGAAAAATAAGGATTTGTATCAACATTTTTTCTAACACCATTATCTAAAATATTAACAGTATAATAAATAGCACCTTTATAAGCATATGATGTAGAAAATCTACCTAGCACTACTTCATATGCATTAAAATTTTGATAATTTTTTAATAAATATCTATTTTTATTTAAGTAGAAAAGAATAGCGACAAAAATAAATAAACCAATAAATAGCATCCAAAAAAACCATATCAAAAATCCCATTCCAACTAACTCAAAGCTATCTATAATAACCGCAAAAGGCACAAGCAATGAAACACCCGCAATTAAAAGCCAAGCGTATAAAAGTATTATAATCTGATTCTTTCTCCAATTATATTCAACGCTTTCTTTAATTTCTTCAATTGTAATATTATTTTTCATTACATTCATCTCTACTCTCTATAAATAATCATAATCAATATGCTAAAACTTTATGAATTATTTAATTTCAATAACTTCATCTATACATATTATTCTTTCAATATTTGTATTAAGATATAATGTATCAGAATAATATTTTGTAAGTTCCAACCATTCTTTTGCTGTACCACCAAAATCTAATTCTTTTAATGAAGTACATCCTTCAAAAACATATGCACCTATTTTTTCTAAATTTCCACTAATATAAACATATTTAAGGTTTTCGCAGTTTGAGAATGTATAATTTTCAAGATATTTTAAATTACTTGGTAATTTTACTTCTTCTAACATTTTACAACCAAAAAAAGCAGCCTTACCAATTTCACTACACGAATCAGGAATACTTATTTTTCTTAAATTAGTACCTTTAGCAAAAGCATATTTTCCAATTTTTAAAATTGTATCTGGTAAATATATTTCAAATGGAAAATCTATTAAAGCATAACTTGAAGAATAATCACTAAAAAGATAAACACCTTCAGATACTTGTGATACATTATATCCATTGACCTTACTTGAAACAATATTTATTGTTGAGTTTGAAGAACCTAGATCATAAAGTTCATATTCATTACTATCTTTAATTTGTTTATAATGTAGTCCTATAGTAGAGTTTTCATCTAAAACTTGCGGTGTATATGAGGCCAAAATGTTACTTATTGGTTGGTCTTTAACTAAATCCTTTTTAACCATTAAAAGTTTTATTTCATTTTCATATTCTAATGTATTATAAATAAAATCTCCTTCTTCATCATATAAATAATTCTTATATAGTTTTCCTTCTTCATCTATCAAACACATTAAATTATCAACCATTGTTTCTTTTAATCCGAATGTACTATAAGGATAAGCAATATATTTATCTTCAAAATAATCAATTACAAAATTTTTAATTGTGCCATCATTGTTATACACTTCTTTAATAATTTTATAACCATTTATATCATAACTAGATATAACTTCAAAATAATCCTTATAAGCATTAATTTCGTATTTTGCTGACTCACCAGTTGAAGGAATTTGCCAATCAAAAATAATATTTGTACAATCATTACCATATTTTTCTTTATATACATAATGAAATTCAGGATATTCATATTCAACAACAAACTCATCATTAAACGATTGATAACTAACCATGCCGCTATATTCAGGATGTATTATAATCCAATAATTATCACTAACAATATATGTATAATCACTTATAGTTAATTTATATTCACCATCAACATATTCTCCATTTTTAAATTCTTCCTTCTTAGGTAATTTATAATGAAAGTTTTCAGCATTTGGCGCATAAAAAAGATAATTTTTAAATTGTATTCCTATAAATCCTTTCGAATTAAAATCACTAAAATTAACAGGTGATAATAATTGATCATTCATATTTGAAATATCAATTTCTTTTTTTGTATCACATGAACATAATATTAAAGTTACCAAAAGTAATATAATTATTCTTTTCATAAATCCCACATCCATCTCTTACACATTAATTATACATTAATTTCTATAAATTAATACGATATATTAAATAAGCGTGTATGTTAGTATAACACTATAAATAACTATGTATGTTTTACACAACAAACTTTCAATGTATGTTGCTACAAATAACTATATATGTAAAAAGGATGGTATTACAAAGCCTATTTTAGCTTGTTA
>JBGVOE010000098.1:0-16273 GCA_045126355.1 Anaeroplasmataceae bacterium
AACTTTATCAAAGAATTTTTCAAGGTCGATATCTACAATTGTTCTATATCCATCATTTAGGTATTCCAAACTTTTAGCGATTGCTTTATGACAATCTCTATTTGGTCTAAATCCATATGATGTTTCGCTAAATTGTTGTTCATAAATTGGTGTTAGTACTTGGTTTATTGCTTGTTGAATAATTCTATCAACTACACAAGGTATTCCTAATAATCTTACACCACCATCTGGTTTTGGTATTTCTACCCTTTTAACTGGTAATGGTTTATATGTTCGTTTACAAATGCTTTCTTTGATAGTTTCTATATTTTTCATAAAGTATTTACTACCATCTTCAACATTCATCCCATCAACACCGCCACTACCTTTGTTAGATACAACTTTAGCGATTGCTTGATATAGATTATTGTTTTCTAATACTTGTTCTAATAGTTCCATTAGTAAATTGCTCCTTTCTTTGTGATAGTTATGCTATATACACTTTCTCTATGCTTCTATTTCCACCATCAAGAAAGCCACCCAATTGTGTTTCAGTTTTGTACACAACTACGTAATTTACATTCACAATCTAAAATAAGCGTTCAGTCCTTCGGCATCACTACCTACTATGACCTCGGCTGACTTCTCGTTATTCGTTGTTACTACTAATCGCTAACGAGACCTCACAGGGTAAGTTACATCTCCTTCATTTCATATACTCGCCGTATTTACGTTAATTGCCGCATTCAATGGTAATATAGGACTTTGCTGTGTCTAGCCAGCTCATCCAACAATTCCCGCCTAATACGATTCGTGTACCTCGAGCCGAAACTTTGCCTTGACCTTCCTTTAGATTCTACCTCACGATAGACACCCTTGGTTTTGGCTAACGCTTTAATTACCGCTATCCGCGTAAGAGACTTTCACTCTCAAGATATGCAACATGCCTGTCACACTAGCAAACCCACTGACTCTTAGTAAGTGGGTCTAAAAAAATAAAAAGAGATATCTACAAAAATATCTCTTTATAATTTTAAGTGACAAGATACTACACTAAAATTTTCCTTTCAAACTACACATAATAATATTTTTTTATTGTTTAACTCGATCATAATCTCCATATACAATATCTATTAATTTATAATTTGTTTTTACAATTAGACCATCTTTAGTAATTATAGTAGTCATTCTACCATATGTTAATTTATCACTCATATCATAATCACCAAAAGCGCAATTAATATTATAATTAACATATAAGTAATAGTCACCTTTATCAAACAACTGACTATATAAACTCTTACAACCAAACATTTGATATTTACTATTATAATAATTATTGTCTAATATTCTTTTAATAACATTAAAATCATTACTATTAATAATATTATTATCATAATCATAAACAGAGTTTTTATAATACATAATTACATATTCATTAGTATTACCATTTTCCACTGTTATTTGTTTAACATTAATTAAATAATATAGTTCATTTTCTTCTTTTAGCGAATATTCATATTTATAATTCTTATTACCATTGACTCTACTATTATAATGTTTTATTGCATCATCATAACTATCAACAGAACCACAAATATGAGTTTCTAAATTGCCAAACCCAAAATCACTTGGCCAATTTTGAGATTCTAAAAATTGTTTTTCTAATGCATTTGCTTTTAAACTATCGTATTCTGATACTATATAATCTTCTTCTAAGACATAGAATAGTCCTAACATATCTAATACTAATTGTCTATTAAAAATATCAGATTCAATAACTTGGAAATATCCAGCATGATTTTGAACTATAATTCCATGTTCATGATAGGCAATTTTATAAAAATAATTAATAATTTTCCCGTTTTTATTATGATCATATCTATAATTTAAAGATATTTTAGCCTTACAATTACAATAAACATCTTGATAAGCTTCAGTAGTCAAGAGTTTAGAATACATATCTTGAAAGATTTCAATCTGTTCATCATCTAAAGTGGCTGAACCAACTGTACCATTAATATCATCTACGTAATATTGTGTAACTTTATCATCAGTTGAAATATCATTTATTTTTATAATCTTTTTTTCTTTAGTAAATATTGTTATATTAGAATCTTCTCTCGGCATAGTAACTTTATATTTCCAATATGCTTTATTAGCTTCTACGATATAACTTCTATTTCTAACAATTACATCATTCAAATATAATTCTATATCCAAATCATCAAGAATTATTGTTTTTATTTCAATATTTTCTCCAGCATAAAAATTTGTTTTTTCGGGTTTTAAAACAATATATTCACTATCTTCTATTATAAGTTTATATTCATAACCACAGCCACTTATGTAAAAACTTAAACATATTAATAAAATTAATAATATCGTTTTCCTCATATAAACTTCACATCCTTTTCTCGTACCTTAAAAGACACACATAGTTACAAAATAATACGATATTATTTTTAAGTAAAATCAACAATTTTCAATAAATTATGATTTTTCTTTAACCATTTTAGTAGGTAAATACCTTTTTTCTTTCAGAGTACAACTTTATAAATTCGAATTTATATTTCACTTTCATTATATCAATATAAGTGTAAATTACAATTATATGAATATAATTTGCCAAAAATTTAATATAAAATTATCTCTATTTGATGAAACATTATTACTTATTGCAAATACGTGGGAGACTTGCCCCCTATAAAAATAAAAAATCTCGATACTTTTTATTGTATCAAGATTAATCATCTAAAA
The DNA here is from genome assembly GCA_045126355.1 of Anaeroplasmataceae bacterium. Classification (GTDB taxonomy): domain Bacteria; phylum Bacillota_I; class Bacilli_A; order Acholeplasmatales; family Anaeroplasmataceae; genus CAZSIA01. The sequence continues at coordinate 2,740 of JBGVOE010000098.1, forward strand.
TGGTGGGCCCTAAGGGACTCGAACCCGCGACCCACTGATTAAGAGTCAGTTGCTCTACCAACTGAGCTAAGGGCCCATCTACGCAACAACTATTATAACACAAAAATCTTCGAATGCAACAAAAAAATATAAAAAAGGACATTAGAAAGTTAACTAATGTCCAAATTTAAATTACATTGTTTAATATTAGAATGCTAAAGTATACTTTTTAATTATCTTTTTCTAATACTGGTAAAGCTTCTTCTTGTTTCTTTTGTGGAATAAAGTTATAACCAGCTAATAAAATAGAGAAAATCACTAAGAATATTACACCTGAAGCAATTTTAAGTTCATATCCTGCTAGACAATAACGTCCAAGAGAATAAGTATTTATAATATTTAGGTATATAATTGTAAAACATAATGCAATTATAAATAGTAACGCTTGTGAAATACCAGCAATTTTATTTAATATTTTAAAACTTTTACCAGTTAAGAAATAAAGTAAGATTTGCTGAAACATGAAAGCCAATATTATTAAACCAACAAAAGTAATCAATGAAATAGAGAAAAACAATGGGAATGTAGACTCATATTGTCCGATTGTTGCTCCTGCAAAGACTAAAAATAAGATATTTGTTTTATTTAGCGAACCATTTTCTACTCTATGAATACTAACTTTTTTAAAATCATTAAATAATTCGTTAAAATATGCCGTTGTTTCATCTAATGATAATTGTTCCCAATCTTGATATTGGTAATTAGATACATCAAAATAATTATAGAATGTAAATACCTCATTTTTAATTTCAGCTGAATAACTATCATCACCTTTATTATATTCTATTTTTGAAACAGTAAATGGAGCAAATACAAAAATCATTGCTAAAATACATAAAACTAATTTTCCAATGTTAATTTTCACTGTTTTTCCATCAAACGAAAAATCCTCAATTTTAACATTTTTAATTATTTCATAAACAATAAATGCTCCACTAAATACAATTGCTGATATTGCACCATCACCAAGTTTTGCAGGATAAGTATTACCCATATATGCAGCATGTAAAAAATATAATATTATTTGTAGTAATGGAATAAAAGTAACCAGAATAATTATAGGTTTTTTTAAATTTTTTAAGCCATCTATATATATACTTAATAGGCTTAGTAAACTTAATATAAGGAAAATTAAAACAAAAATTACATATAATAATGATGTAATCCCACACATAACTACATCTATCCTAAATCCACTATTTTCACTTTGTAATTTATATTTTAAATCTAAATGAATATAATCATTATATACTTCAAAAGCATCATTTATTTCAAGTTGTTCAAGATCAAGACCATTAATATTATTATAATTTGTTAATGCATTTAGATAATCAGTATAAAATCTACTATTTTTCAATTCATTTTCATCTAAAGATTTAAAAGAATCAAACATAAAATTAATTGCATCATAAGAATTAAAATGCGCTACTTCAACGTTATCAACTTCAAGTGACATAGTTGGATACAAAGAAAAAATAAATAACAACCATGATAAAATAAATAACAATGACCTACTGATTATATCAAATGTATTATTTTTTTGCTTCAAAACTCTTATTTCATTATTAATCATAATTTCTTTTTTAATAACAGAATAAGTAGTTTCTTCTACCTTTTCAGGAATTACTTGCGATTTATTATCAATATCTATTTGTTCTTCTTCAACTTTAACTGTTGGAGTAATATTTACATTTTCATTTACTGTATTATTAATGACTTTTTCTGTTTGAGGTTCCTTATTTATAGTTTGACTTTCATTAATTACCTCATCACGATTAATTTTTGGTTGTAAAACACCACATTTAACACAAAAATTAGCATCAATATTCAACTTTTGCCCACATTTATAGCAAAATTTAAAATTTACATTCATAAACCATACCTCTTTATTTAGATATTTAATTTATATTTATATTTATATTTTGATTTATATTTTTTCTTATTTTTTGAATGTAACAAAGTACAAACTACTAATAAGACAGTACAAACAAATAATAAAATAACACCAAATCCAACTTTAAGTTCATACATTTTATCACAATATAATTCGATTGATTGTTTTTGAACAACAAAATAGAATTCCAAAGTAAATGAAAATGCCATTATGAATAAGATTGCTTGTGAAATCCCTGAAATAACATTTACTAGTTTACTACTTCTACCTGTTAGTAAATATAATAGAGATTGTTGAAATATAATCATTACAAAGATTAATCCTAATAAAACTACAATTGGAATCGAAGCAAAAATTGGAAATGTTGTTTTATAACCACCAGTACTTGCTGCAGCAAATTTAAGTAATAATATATTGACTGAATTTAAAATTCCGTATTCTATAAAAATTTTCTCTTGCGAGCTAATTCTATAAAAAAAACCAAAAAATTCTTTTTTTGCTTCTTCAAATGTATACGATTGCCATTCTTTAAATAAAACTTCGTCCTCATCTGTATAGTTAAAATTATAAAAGGAAAATATACTATTATCGATCTCAACATATTTATTATTTCTATGATCATGTTCAATTTTTGAAATAGTAAATGGGGTAATAGTACATATCAAAATTAATATACACAAACATATTTTGGCAAAGTTTAAAATTAAATCCTTATTATTTACATCAGCGTCCATATAAACAAATGTTTTACAACCTTCTAAAACAATTGCTCCAACACTACCGATTAATGTTAAAATTACACCTAAACCAATTTCTGTATAAACAGCCCCAGCTAAATAAGATGCATTTAAATAGTATACTATAAAAGCTATAACTGGAATAAGGACTAAAACTGCTTTCGAAATAAAATCTAATTTTCGATATTTATCCTTAAAAATACCGAGGAAATTAAAGAAAGCAAGTATCATAAATCCAATAAGAAATACTATATAAACAAATGAAAATAAACCACACAATATTAGTTCAATAGATGGAAGTACGCCTTCTCTTCTTAACGAACATTTAATTTGTAAACGATTATAATTATATAATTTAAATGTTTCTTCTATATTAAATAGACGTCCATTCTTATCTGGAATCATAAGATATAAAGCTTCTGCTTCTAAATATTCTTTATAAAGGTCAGATTGAGTAAGTTCTTCATTAGATAAAGAATAATAAGAATCAAACATAAATTCAATCGCATTATATGAATTAAAACCAACTTGATTAACAGTATTTGATTTGATACTCATATTAGGAAGAAAGGTAAATAAAACTAACAAAATTGATAATCCAAAAAGAAATGCTTTACAAACTATCTCTAAAGTACCTAATGAGTTATTATTATATAAAACATTGGGTTTACTTATATTTTTTTCTTCTTTTACTTCTATATTAGTTAAATCAATAGATTGAGAGGTACCACATCTATCACAAAAATTTGCATCAATAGGCAATTTTTGTCCGCATTTATAACAATATTTAAAATTTTCCTCCATAATAACACATCCTTTATTAAAATGTCTTATATCATAATTATAAACATCATAATATTTAATGTCAAAATAGAATTAGAGATTATAATTTATATTGTTATCTTTAAAATAATTAAATAATTCTTTACGATTTTTAAAAACGATTGAATTATTATGATTTTTTACTATTTTATTAAATCTATTTCTTCTATGTTTATTTCTTCCTTTTAGAAATACCCAATATAAAAACTCAAAATCTAGTTTTTCTTCACAACCAGCTGCCATATCGTTTCTTGTTCTTCCAATGTTTTCTTTATATCTTTTAATTACATTTTTTAAACAAAAGAAACGATTATAATTTAAAAATATAATTTTGTCTGCTAATTCAAATCTTTCTCTTGCAATTTTATGATAATTGCCATCAATAATCCATGCTTCATTTTCTTCCATGAATTTATTTACAATTTCATTTGATTCTTTTTCATCTCTTACTTTCCAACCACTTAAAAAATTAACTCTGTCTAAATGAAGAACCGCTATATTATAATGTGCGCCAAGTGTTTTAGCTAATGTACTTTTTCCGCTTCCAGAATATCCTATAATAACTATCTTCATAAATCCTCCAAAATAATAAAAGATGGAATAATATCCATCTTATTTTAATATTTCTACTACTCTTTCTAATCCTTCACAATCATAGTCATAAATTCTACCACTGTCAACATATTCACGAATAAGCGGATCAATAGGTAAGTTAGCTAATACTTCTAAATTATGTTCGGCAGCAGTTTCATAAATATGAGATTTACCAAAGATTTCAAATTTTTCATCACAATTTGGACATTTAACATAACTCATATTTTCTATTAATCCTAATACCTTAACATTTAACATATCAGCCATTGTAATACTCTTTTTAACAATCATCTTAACTAAATCTTGTGGTGTTGAGACTACAATTATACCATCTACAGGAATTTGTTGGAAAATTGTTAAGGTAACATCAGCTGTTCCTGGTGGCATATCGATAAATAAGTAATCTAAATCACCCCAAATAACATTAGAATAGAATTGTTGAATTAAACTACCTAAAGCTGGTCCTCTAAAGATTACTGGTCTATTTGGATCTTCAACTAATAAGTTAACACTCATTATTTTAATTCCTTCTTTTGTTTCATTAGGATAAATTCCTAATTCACTACCCATAGCAAGTTCTGTTTCTCCAAAACTTTTAGGAATACTTGGTCCAGTTATATCAGCATCTAAAATTCCAACCTTATAACCTAATTTTGCCATTTTAGAAGCTACTAGTGAAGTTACTAATGATTTACCTACTCCACCTTTACCACTTACAATACCAATTACATTTTTAACTTTCGCTAGTTCATGAAGTGAAAAATATTCGATTTCTGTTGAACATTTTTGACTACATGTTGAACAATTATGTGTACATTCTGCCATATTAAAACACCTCTATTTTCTATATCCCACTACATTTTTTACCTGGTGGACATACTATTTCATTTTCTAATTTTAAACCACTTAAATAATCATCAAAATTCTTTAATGTTATACTAGCTATATTATCTAAAGCTTCTTCAGTCAAATAACCTTGATGCGATGTAATTATAACATTTGGTAAAGAAATTAACAATGCTAAAACGTCATCTTGAATTATTTCATTACTATTATCTTCAAAGAAAAGGTTTGCTTCTTCTTCATAAACATCAAGTCCAGCAGCCTTAATCTTTTTATCATGAAGTGCATAAAGTAATGCTTTTGAATCAATTAAGCCACCTCTACTAGTATTTATAATAACAACATTATTTTTCATTTTTTTAATTGCTTCTTCATTTATTAAATATTTTGTACTACTAGTTAGCGGACAGTGAAGTGATATAACATCACTTGTGTTAAATAATTCATCAAGTGTAACGTAATTAACATCTAAGTCAGGATTTGGATAAGGATCATATGCAACAACATCCATCTTAAATCCCTTACATATTGATATAAACTCAACACCGATTTTTCCTGTTCCTATGACTCCTACTCTTTTACCAGCTAAATCAAATCCAGTAAAACCATTAATATTAAAGTTAAAATCTCTTGTTCTTAAATAAGCTTTATGAATTTTACGATTTAAACATAATAGTAATGCCATCGCATGTTCTGCGACTGCATTAGGAGAATACGCAGGTACTCTTAAAATATGTATTTTATTATATGCATATTTAATATCTACATTATTGTATCCTGCACATCTTAATAACAATACTTTTATTCCAAAGGAATATAATAAATCAATTACATCCTTATTTATATCATCATTAACAAACGCACATACTGCGTCACATCCATTTGCAAGTATTGCTGTTTTTTTATTTAATTTATCTTCGTAATAAATAATTTCAAATTTACTATTATTACGGTCAAATGATTCTATATCATATTTTTTTGTATCAAAAAAAGCTATTTTTTTCATAAAAATCCCTCCAATACTATTATGCCTTTTTATTTAAAATAAAAACAGCGATTTGCTTACAAATTTATTTTTACTAAGCATAATTTATATTAGGAGGTGAAATAAATGCATTATTATAATCAAAATAACCAAAGATTTGGTGGTTTATTACTTCCATTTTTAGCAGGTGTTGCGGTAACTACTCCTTTTGTCTTTTTTGCCAAGAATCAAAATCAATATCCAGCCTACCCACCGTATCCACCACCAATGTATCCACCAATGTATCCGCCATATTACGGGCCAGTCTATTATCGTTAAAATAAATTAAAATTATCTTTTAATTCTGTAAAATTAGTCATCTTACAACCATAAAGATTCGTATTAGGTTTAATGAATTGATATTCACATTCATTTAAAACCTTAAGTAGCGTCTTACTATATGGATAAACAACGTATAATTTAACAGTATTTTGAGGATAATTATTTTCTTCTAAATTAAAATTAATTAAATCATAAACATTTTCCATCTTTTCTCCGCTTTTTCTTGATGAAACTGCACCACGATTAACTTGAAAGTAATCTTTAGCATTAACATTAATTTCATAACAAGCTGGATGATAAATCATTTTAATCAAATATATTTTATCATTATATCTAACTTCATAATCAAAAGCCTTACATTTCTTTTTCTCAACTACATTATCTATACTAGCGATATCAATTAGTGTATTATAAAGTCTAAGATAAGCTTTTCGTTTATTTAATATTCGACAAACAATAATAGTTATAATAAGTAATAATATTATAATCATATTAACTTCCTCTTACTTTTTTTGATTTTAATATTTTTATGTTCTAAATAATGATATGAAGTAACAATATCATAAGAATTATCTAAAACCTTAGTTACAACAGGTCCTTCTATTTTTACCAGTTCATTGTTTAATAAATTTTTAAGGACAATGAAAGATTCATGATATAAACTATCTTTATCTACAAAAACTCTTTCTGGGTCAAATGCAAAAATTTGATAATATCCTGTTACTCTTTTTGGTTCATTATCAAAGAAAATTGCAAATTTTTCAGAAACTTCATTTTCATATTCTGTTAATTTTTGTAATAATGTTTTGTCACTTCTAAAGGCAATCGGTTCTCTGATAAAATTAACTTTTTTACATACAATTTGATATAGCGTTAAATCACTTTCATATATTTGTTCGATATCAATTTGTAAATCATTCATAATAAGAAGTAAAAATAAGCCACTATATAAATTACAATGACGGAAATCAAAATATTCTCTACTTGTAACACTAAAGATGCTAATTAAATCTTTAATTCGTGACTTCATTACTTTTTTATCTAATGAATTTATCGCTTTATACATTGCATATTCACTTAATCCAGTTATCGTTTCTAAACCATATTCTAGCATTGAATATTCATTTCCGATTAATTGTCTTCTTAAATCTCTTACATTTAAAAACATTCTTAGATAATTTATTTTTACATAGTTATCTGTAGCTGAATAAGCTTTCATCAACAATTGTCTTTCATATCGCATATAATCAAAATTTAAGTATATTTTAGGATATTGTAAGGCAATTAAATCATTAGGAATTCTACGGTCATGACGTTTATAAAACATATTAATTACCATTTGTTTAATAAATAGACCTGCATTTATTAAATTATCATGTGTTAATGATTCATAATTTAATATTGCGTAATCGCATAAATTGTTAATTGAATTTCTAATATTAGAATCAAATGCAATTTTATAATCAGAAAAATACAAAAAGCCATCGTTATAGATAGCTATTTTTTGTTTTTTGAAAAAACTATATATTTTTTTAAAATTTATAGTATCAATGATTTGTTCAATACTACTAACAAGAAATGAAATATCTTGCATAAAATCACCTTAATTTTAAATAATTTCTTTTAAATAATTTTTAATTTTTTCTTTATTATTTTTAATGAATAACACTACTCCAATTATAAATAATACGCAACTTAGTAAAATTATAGTTAATAATATCCAAGCTAATGTAATGTTTTGGATAGTACATGCGTTAATTATAAATGAAAGCATTGAAATAAAGAAAAGAATTAGGCTAATTACAATTAATATAATATCTATTTTAATTTTCTTCTTCAACACTATATTTCTCCTCATCTGGGAAGTTTTCATTTACCATATTTAAAACTTTATAAGCAATTTCATGAGTATTTAAATCTTTATAATCATCATAAGTTAAAGGTGGTAAGATACGAATTGTTACATTAACAAATGGTGAAAAGAATTTTCTTTTTGAAATTTTTGAAGAACCAATAATTGCCATTGGTTGAATAACTGCTTCACTCTTAACAGCAAGTTTATAAGCTCCTGGTTTAATAGCAACCATTTGTTCTACTTCTCTTGTTTTAATTCCACCTTCAGGGAAAATAATTACACCATTTCCATCTTTAATGTATTTAATACCTTCAACAATACTTTTTGCTGCTTCACGGTCACTTCCGCGATTAATTTTAATAACTCTAAAAGAATCTAAAAATGGTATTAAAGGTTTAATATTCCATAGTTCTGACTTAGAAGCCGCAGTAGGACCTTTTGATTTAAGTGCTTGATACATTAAACATGGGTCTACCATTGATTTATGGTTAGCAACATATAAAACTTTAGTTTCTTTTGTTAAATTTTCTATTCCTTCAACCTTAACTTTAGCACCACTAATAAAATTAACCATTTTAAGGATATGAATTGTATAGAAAATCTTTAATTTATTATTAGGATTCATTCGTTTGATTGTTGGTAAAACAATTAAATATAACCAACCCACAAATAAAACAACTGTAGTTATAAGTCCTAAAAATACCCATAAAAACCATAGCCAAGGATTAGTAGCAATAAAACTATATAAATAACTAGATAATGCCCAAATCAAAGCTAAAATCACTAAACACATCATAATAAATTACACCCTTTCATAGACTGCAAAATTTAAATTATTTGATATTCTACTTGAAATTAATTTAAACTCATTTTCTAAATCAAATTTAGGAAAATAAGCATCACCTTCATATTCTCCATCAACATGAGTTATATAAAGGTTATCAGCATAAGGTAAGCTAAACTTATAAATAGTAGCACCACCTACTACCCATAACACTTCTTCTTTAGGAAAATTTTTTAAAAATGAAATTACATCATTAATAACTACTGCATCATCTAATTTTAAATCTAGAAGGGAAGCAACATAAATTTTACCATAAGGAAGTGGTTTATCTTTATAATAAGATTTTAATGAATAATAAGAATTATCACCCATTAAAACAGTCTTACCTTGTGTTTTACTCTTATAATAGATTAAATCTTCTTTAAAATGCCATGGAAGTTTATTGTCTTTACCAACTAACCAATTTTTATCCATAGCCCAAATCATATTAATCATTAGACAGCTACAACTCCTTTAATAAGTGGATGAGGATCATATCCTTCTAACTCAAAATCTTCATATTTGAAGTCATAAATACTCTTAATATTTGGATTAATTTTCATAACAGGTAACTTTCTAGGTTCTCTAGATAATTGTAAGTTAACTTGATCAAAATGATTAGAATAAATATGAGCATCTCCTAAAGTATGAACGAACCATTTTGCTTTAAGTCCACATACTTGAGCTAACATCATTGTAAATAATGAATAAGATGCAATATTAAAAGGAACCCCTAAGAAAATGTCAGCACTTCTTTGATATAATTGACAACTTAATTCACCATCATTTACATAAAATTGCATAAATGCATGACATGGTGGTAATGCCATTTGGCTAATTAATGGTGGATTCCATGCAGAGATAATTAATCTTCTACTACTTGGATTATTTTTTAAATCATTAACTAAGTTTTCTAATTGGTCAACCCCACCAAAATCACGCCATTGTTTACCATAAACAGGTCCTAAATTACCCCATTTTTTAGCAAATTCATCGCTATCTTTAATTTTTTGTGCGAATTCTTTAATATCTTCACCTTGATATTCAGCACTTTTCTTATATGCTTCATATGGCCATTCATTCCATATTCTAACATCATTATCAACTAAATATTTGATATTAGTATCACCACTAATAAACCATAATAGTTCATGAATGATACTTTTTAAATGTACTTTTTTTGTTGTTAATAAAGGAAAACCTTCTTCTAAATCATAACGAGCTTGATATCCAAAATAAGAAAGTGTTCCAGTATTAGTTCTATCTGTTTTCATTTTACCGTTATCTAAAACAAAACGGCACATATCTAAATATTGCTTCATATATAAATCCTCCATATTAGGCTAAAGTAATTATATCATATTTTAAATAATGTATTTAAAAAATTTATTATGAAAACAAAAAAAGTTATAAGATTTCTATCATATAACCATTTTTGTAAAAATAACTATTGCAATTCATGTTTAAATTATTAGACTGATTTTTTCTCCAATGATGTCAATACCATAATGAGTCTTTCCATCTTCAGATTCCCATTTATTTTGTTGAAGACGACACTTAATTGAAATTAATGAGCCTTTTTTACAATACTCTTTACAAGTACTGGCCGCTCCTTCCCAAAGGGTAATTGGTAAGAAGTCTGTGTCGTATGTTCCATCTGAGTTTCTAAAATCACGTCTAACAGCTAGTAAGATATGCGCATAAGTTCCATTTGGGTGCTCTTTAATTTCAACATCATGCGTTAATCTACCATTTAGCAAAACGATATTCAATCCTTTATCCTCCTTTTCTTAATATGTGCATATTATAATTGGAGTTAAATTAAAAGGAAAATCGTAAAACTCTTGTTAATTTTAGGTTTAAAAACATTGTTTTTATCAAAAATATAGTTATTTATTAGGAAATAAAAAACTGTTAAGTTAAATTTATAACAGTTTTCTAAATTTTTATGATTTTTATATTAAAATTTACTATTTTTCTAATTTTCTATTTTTAAAATATAATTTAAATAAGAAAATAGAAATAGTTGAAAATATGATTAAACTTAAAAACATAAATACAATTGTGTAATCGTCAATTATGGTATTTAATGTTACATTTAGTTCATAGTCTTGAAAAAAATAGATTATAGCAGTTAAAATTGAAATAGCTGCAATCATGGTAAAAATCCCCAAGACTAAACGAACGACATTTCTAATCTTATTCATGTAAAGCTAATTCTAAAGCAACTTTCATCATGTTTGTAAAACTATTTTGTCTTTCTTCTGCACTTGTTACTTCATGAGTAATAAATGAATCTGAAATAGTTAATAAACAAGCTGCCTTTTTACCAGATGCAATCGCATTAGCAAATAATGCATATGATTCCATTTCTACTGCTTTACAACCTTTTTCATCACGAGTTTTTTCCCAAGAAAAAGATCCAGTATGATAGAATACATCACTTGAATGAATAATTGCTTCCTTTAAGACTACATTAACATCTTTTGCACATTTACGTAATAATTCATTTAATTCGCTATTAGCAGGTAGTGTATCACCTTCGATATCAAATGCAACTTTCGCAAATGTTGATTCACTATAAGCATGAGTTACTAATACTGTATCATAAACAGCTAAATCTGCTGAATAAGAACCAGCTGAACCAATACGAATAATATTTTCTACACCATAGAAATTAAATAATTCGTATGAATAAATACCAATACTTGGTTGACCCATACCAGAACCAAATACAGTGATTGGTTTACCTTTATATAAACCAGTGTAACCAAACATATTTCTTACACCATTAATTTGTTTTACATCAGTTAAAAATGTTTCAGCAATAAATTTTGCACGAAGAGGATCTCCAGGCATTAAAACAGTTTTAGCTAATAAGCTTGGGTCTTTAATCTCAATATGAGGAGTCGGATAATTCGCCATTACATTCACCTTCCTTACTACATAAGTTTGTTCCATTTGATGTTCCGATACGCATTGCGCCTACTTTTTTCATAGCTTCGAAATCATCTTTTGTTTTTACACCACCACTAGCTTTTACTAAGCAAGTTGGATTTACAGTGTTATACATTAATTCTACATCATGTAAATTTGCTCCACCTGTACCGAAGCCTGTACTTGTTTTAACAAAATCAGCACCAGCTCTCATACAGCATTTACATACTTCTACTTTTTCTAAATCTGTTAAATAGCAAGTTTCGATAATTACTTTTACTAAAACACCATTAGCGCTATCAACAACAGCTTTAACTTCTTTTTCAATGTAATCCCAGTCGCCCATTTTAGCTCTACCGATATTAATTACCATATCAATTTCATCGGCACCATCAGCAATTGCTTTTACTGTTTCATAGCATTTTACATCAGTAGTATTAGCTCCTAATGGAAAACCAATAACAGTACATACTAAAACGCCTGTTTTATGTAAAACTTCTTTTGCTAGGCTAACCCAACAAGGATTAACACATACACTCTTAAAATCATATAGGCTTGCTTCTTCACATAACTTTAGAATTTGGTCTTCAGTTGAAAAAGCCTTTAAAAGTGTGTGGTCAATATACTTCGAATCTTTCATATAAACCATCTCTCCTTTTTTATCTAAAATCTATAATTGTTTCCAGTTCAACATTAGAAAATGCTTCTGTAACTGGAGTAAAATTAGTCTTATTCATTATTTTCTTTAATCTTCTTACGCCTGCCTTAGTCAACACTTTTGTATTATGAATAAAGCCTGGTAAATCATGACAATACTTTTCAATAACACTCATAAGTTCATCAAAATAAACAATTTTAACGTGTTCATCTTGCTTATAGAATACTAAATCACATTTAGGTGGGAATACAAAGTATTTATCATTTAATAAATCTACAACACTACAAACTTCTCCTGTACCAAGTGATTTAATAAATCTTGGAACTGGAAAAAATAGATTTTGATCATGACAATATGCTTCTAGATCTTTTCTTTCATATAAATATTTAAAAATATCATTTACTTTATCTTTAGCTATATAGTTTAGGGAAGTATATTCCATTGGGAATTTTAATTTATATAATTCTCTAATTTTTTCATAACTTTTTAAGATAAGTTCTTTTCTAAAAGGTGCAACATTTTCAAATAAGATATTATAAACAAAGAAATCAAATTTTTGACATAAATCACTTACTAAATCAACTATAACACCAACATTATACATAGGCATCATTGGGTCAATTGATAAGTAGATATCTAAGTCTAAATATTTAGGATCTAGTCGATGAATATCTGGAACCTTACTAACTCTTGTAATATGAAAAGAAGCTTCAAGTCCAATTGCCTTATTTGAATAACGTGCTTCTACTTCATCTTTTGTAGTATCAACAGTAATAAAAGGACAATAGTTAAAGAAACTAAACAATTCATCTAGATTTAAATATCGGTTTCCTTCTTTAAAAAAGAACAACTCATACTTCATAATATCACCTTATTTGATTCTAACATAATAAATGATATTTGTCAAAAAAATATACTACGTATATATGTTTAAAACGATATTTTAAAAACATTATAAGACAAATTTGATTTTATTTGATATAATAAGTAATGTTATGGAGATTAATTGCTTATGAAATATCAAAT
>JBGVOE010000099.1:0-13417 GCA_045126355.1 Anaeroplasmataceae bacterium
CATAATAAATGATATTTGTCAAAAAAATATACTACGTATATATGTTTAAAACGATATTTTAAAAACATTATAAGACAAATTTGATTTTATTTGATATAATAAGTAATGTTATGGAGATTAATTGCTTATGAAATATCAAATAGCTACTAAAGATAATATAAATGAAATAATTTTAATGAAAAATCGAGTTAAACAAAGAATAATAAAAGCTAATTTAGCGATGTGGTTAAATGGATATCCATTAGATGAGATGATTATAGAGGATATTTTAAATAATCATGGTAGAGTTATTATCAAAGATAATAAAGTTGTTGCTTATGCGGTATTATACCCTTCTACTTTCGAATATCAAAATGAAATAGATGATATCGATAATCGCTATAGTTTTGGTAGAGTAATGGTAGATGATAATTATACAGGTATTGGAATAGGACGCTTTTTAATTGAGAGTATTATTAATGAAGTTAAAGGTAAAAATCAAAAAGGTATGATTATTACTGGTGATGATTTTAATACAAAAGCAATGAATTTATATAAAAGTTTAGGATTTGTAAAAATAGGTGAAAAACAATTTCCTTATGCTTATTTATCAATTTTTAAATTAGACTTTTAGGAGGAATCAAGTATGGAACCACTTGCGTGTAGACTAAGACCTAAGACATTCGACGATATAATTGGCCAAGACCATTTAGTTGGAGCTAATGGAGTAATCAGAAAAATGTGTGATAATAATAAATTATTTTCGCTTATTTTACATGGTGACCCAGGAATAGGTAAAACAAGTATAGCAAATGTTATTGCCTCATATTATGCTTTAAATGTTTTTGAATTTAATGCATCAGTTGATAACAAAGCTAAACTTAAAGATATATCTGAGGCCATTAACTTCTATCCTGAAAGTGTCTTAATTATCGATGAAATTCATCGTATGAAAAAAGATATTCAAGACTTCTTATTACCTTATGTTGAAAAAGGGCAATTAATTATTATTGGATTAACAACCGTAAATCCTTATCAATCTATTAATCCTGCAATTAGATCTAGATGTCATATTTATAAATTAAATCCAATTAAAAAAGATGATATTATTAAATTACTTAAAAGAGTAATAACTAAAGAATTTAGTGATATAAAAATGACTGATGAAGTATTTGATTATGTAGCTACTGCTTCTAATGGTGAAATTAGAACAGCTCTAAATATGTTAGAAGCAATTACATTATTAGGTAGTGAAAAAGAAATTGTATTAGATGATGCAGTTATGATATGTGGACGTCCTTCTCTTAAATTAGATAAAGGTGAAGATAACTACTATGATATTTTAAGTGCTCTTCAAAAATCAATTAGAGGATCTGATGTAGATGCGGCACTTCATTATTTAGCTAGATTAGTTACTTTAGAAGATATTGATATTATCGCAAGACGCTTAATGGTTATTGCTTATGAAGATATTGGACTAGGAAATCCATATATGGGTTCTAGAGTTTTAGCAGCATGTGAAGTAGCAAAAAAATTAGGGTTCCCAGAAGCGAGAATCCCATTAGCTGAAGTTGTTGTCGAACTTGCTCTATCTCCTAAATCAAATACTGCTTATTCTGCTTTTGATAAAGCAATGGAAGAATATCAAACTCTAAATCCAGGAGAAATCCCACCACATATCTTAAACCGCGAAATTGGACATAATGGTGTTGAATATAAATATCCTCACGACTATCCTGACCACTGGGTAAATCAAGAATATATGCCTAAAAATTTTGTCGGTCATCGTTATTATGAAGGTAGTGAAACTGGTGCTTATGAAAGACAACTTAAAGCACGATATATTGAACTTTTAAAAAGAAAAAACAGATTATAAAGAAAATAAGATATCCTCAAGGATATCTTTTATTTTTTAATATTTTTCTAAATCAATTAAATAATCAGCGTATTCTTCTATTAATTCTAAATGATCTTTATTAGAGTAATCTAAGATAGCTAATACATCTAAATTTTTAGATTTTGCTCCAACAATTGCGTGAGGTGCATCTTCTACTACTAGCGCTTTTTTACATCCACCTTCAAATTTAATTACTTCTAAATAACCACTACCATCACGTTTACTTAATCCTAAATCAGAGCCTGAATAAATCTTTTTATAATATTTCTTTAAATCAAATTTATCAAGTAAAACATCTAAAACACTTCCTGCAGTAGCGCTATATAAAACAACTGTTCCACAACTGTTCATATCTAATAATAGTTTTATAGCGTTAGGTTTAATATCTTGTTTAATGTATTGCTCTTTAATGAAGTCAAAAAACATTTCTTCAACTTTTTCATAACTAAATTCAGTTAAATATTCATCACGAACAAATCTTGATATTTCAACGTTTGTTTTTGATGCTATTTTTAAATAAATATCATCTTGTGGAGTCTTACCTAAACTACGAATAAAACTAGGACAAATATGACGCCACATTTCCATAGTATCAACAATCGTACCATCAAAATCTACTATAAATAAATCATAATCTTTTAAATTTAATACATCTTTCATCTTTTTCACCACTACAAAATTATATATACCGCACCAGGGTTTTTACTTCTTTTTACCTCTTCAGTTAATAACATTTTATATTTAAAGTTTTGATATTTAGAATTAAAAATATCTAATTCATTTCCACATATAAAATCTTTAATATAATTAACTTCTTTTAATTCATCTAAACGTTTTATAACAGCGTTTTTTATTTTACAATTACCACTTGTAGAACCATATCCAGTAATAACTTCAACAATACTTTCACTTCTTTTTACTTCTTTTAAAAATAATTCTAAATGTTCTACTGCGTTTATTACTGTAGGTTTACCATAATGAATATCTCTACTTCTCATATTATTTTATTAAAGTAGAATCATATCCAGCTTGTTTTAATAAATTAGCAACATCATTAAAATTAATTTCACTAACACTTTTTATTAAAACTGTTTTCTTTTTTAAATCTACTTTGCAATCTTTAACATTACTAATCTTTTTAATACAATCAATAACTCTTGCTTCACAGTGTTTACACATCATTGAAGGTACACTAATTTTCATTTCAAACATATTCTCTATTTCCTTTCTTCTAAACCCATTAATTCTTAAGGCATTACTTACAACAAATAAACTACTAAATGACATACAAATTGAGGCAATCATTGGTGTTAATGTTATTCCTAAACTACTTAAAACACCTGCGGCAATCGGAATGCCAATAACGTTATAAATTAAAGCCCAAAATAAATTTTCTTTAATTATTCTAAACGTCATTTTACCTAAACTTATCGCATTTACTACATCCATCAAATTATGTTTAGCTAAAACTAAATCACTACTATTAGCGGCAACATCAGTTCCGGTTGCAATTGCTACACCAATAGTTGCCTTACTTAAGGCAATACTATCATTAATGCCATCACCTATCATCATTACATTATACCCTTTTTCTAAATAATTTGAAACTATTTTCTCTTTTTCTTCTGGTAATAATGACGCATAAATTTGATCAACATTAACGCTTGATAAAATATTGTTTGCATTTTCTAAAATGTCACCAGTTAATACAGCTACACTAATTTTATTTTTATGCCAATAGTTAATTGCTTCTATACTATTTTTATTTATTTCATCTTTTAAGCTAACATAGCCTAAAACTTCTTTATTATTAAACAAGTATAATCCTACACCCTTAATATCACTATATGGATTAGTAATATCAAGATACTCTAGATATTTACTATTTCCACAGTAATATTTAACTCCATCAATAACACCACAAATACCATATCCTATTTTATTAGAATATTCTAGAACTTTTGCTTCATCAAATGTAAAGTTTTTAGCGTACTTACAAATACTTAAAGCTAAAGGATGTGTTGAATTAACTTCTAACGCATATAAAATTCTAAAGAAATCACTATCTAAGATTGTTGTTTTATAATCAACTACTTCTAATACTCCATTAGTAATAGTACCTGTTTTATCTAATAAAATAACATCTATAGTAGATAGTTTTTCTAATACTTCACTATCTTTAAAAAGTAAGTTATTTTTAGCACCTACTCCACTAGCTACCATTACCGCTACAGGTGTAGCAAGTCCTAAGGCACAAGGACAAGAAATTACTAATACACTAACTGCGTAATTAAAACTTGTAGAAAAGTCTTTTGTAATTATCATCCAAATTGTAAAAGTAATAATAGAAATTAAGATAACCGCAGGAACAAAATATAGTGATATTCTATCTGCTAATTTTTCAATCTTTGGTTTACTATTAGCGGCCTCTATTACGCGTTTTGTGATTTGCGTAATTGTAGATGATTCTTTTGTTGATGTTACTTTATAAGTAATAACTCCATCAAGTACTAATGTTCCACTTATAACAGTAGAATCTATAAACTTATCAATAGCCATAGCTTCACCTGTAATAGTAGCTTCATTAATACTAGCCTCACCACTAACAACTACTCCATCTAAAGGAATAATATCGCCAACTCTACTTATTAGAATATCTCCAATATTAACATCTTTTAATGAGGAATTAACTTCTACTCCATTCTTTATGACATTACATGTATTAGGTACCATATTTACTAAATCTTCCACACTTTGTAATGCTTTCTTTTTACTTTTAGCTTCTAATAGTTTACCAATTGAAGTAAAAACTAAAATCATCGCCGCAGAATCAAAATAAAGATTATGTCTAAGATGAGATGCATGTAGAAAATCTTTATTAACAAAAGAAATTATAATTAATATTAAATAATAAATACCAAATAAATATGAAGCAGTACTTCCTATCGCTATTAAAGAATCCATATTAGGATGAAGTTTAAATAAGCGTTTAAATCCATTTTTAAAGAAATGAAAAAACAACACTATTATAACCGTTGTTAAACCAAACTGTATACTAGAATTTACAATAGGATTTTTTAAAAAATTTAAAATTGGTAACTTTAGCATATCATACATCGCAATATACATTAAAATTACTAATAATACTATACCAATAATTAATTTATCAAATGACTTATGATACTTTTTCTCTTCTGGTTTTACTGTTGATGCATTATAACCAGCGTCCTTAACCGCTTTTATGATTTCATCTTCACTAATATTATCATATTCAACAACCATTTGATTAGTAAGTAAACTAACATCACATGCAATAACACCATCAAGTTCACTTACACATTTATTAACATGACTACTACAAGCGGAACAAGTCATTCCACTAACATAAAATGTCTTCTTCATATTTTTCACCGCTCCTATTATACCATAAAGAAAATAAAAATCCTTAGAATATGTTTTATAATTCTAAAGATTTTTAAATTATTTATTTTAATTTAAAACTATCGCATTCTGTTTCACTACGAAATCTTGCTTCTTCCATTCCTACTTTTATACTTTGTGCACTACATTTATTATTTTTATTAAACACACAATAATTTGCGCTACATGTTACATCGGTTTTAGTTTCAAATGCTTCTAATGAATCGCTTTGCATATCACTACCTAATTCCGCCTCAAACAGTTGGCGTTCTCTTGGTGTTTTAAATGATTCGCAAAAAGTACCTAATTTGCTTCTTGAAAATAATCCTTCAACATTAATTCTCCCCTTATAACAGGCCATATTTTTGTTATAAGCACAGTTTTTTGCACTACAAGATATATTTGTCATAAAAAAATCCTCCTTTTTAATTATTGTTAACAAGGAGGAATAATTTTATTCATATTTACTTTTTAAATTAATAGTTTCTTTTGTTATTGGATGAATAAAAGAAATAGTTTTACATACAAGTCCTAAAGTTAAATCGCCATAACTATCCCCACCATATAATGTGTCATTAACTAAAGGAGCGTTATGATAGGAAAAGTGGACTCTTATTTGATGAGTTCTGCCTGTTTCTAATATTACTTTATATGTATATAAATCTTTCTTTTCAACTAAAGAGTAATTTGTTATTGATAATGCCCCATTAATAGTATCAACACATCTTTTTATACCACTACTAGATCTACTTATTCCTAAATTAATAGTTCCTTCGTTATAAGGTAATGGATTAAGTGTTTTAGCACAGTATTCTTTTTTAACTTCTTTAATTATTGCGGCAGCGTAATTACTTTTAGCTACAAAAACTAATCCTTTAGTTTCTTTATCTAATCTATTTATTAAATGAACTGTATTATTAGTATCTTTAAAATAATAAAGTAGTCTATTAAATACTGAATCATTTGGATTACCTTTTGATGGAATACTTTGTAGATGAGCTTCTTTATCAACAACAATAAATAAATCATCTTCATAGACAATATCAATTTTTAAGTTAGATAGAATACCCTCTTGATTTTTTTCTTCTTGATAGATTATCTCTAACTTACTATTAGGATAAACTTCATCATAACTTTTTTTGTTTACACCATCAACAAAATATATAACATCATGTTCTTTTAAATAACCAAAGAAATTTCTTGAAATATTTTTATATATAAATTCTTTAATTGTAGACTCTTGATCAATTATATACTCTATTTTCATCAAACTTACCTAATTTCATCAAGACTAGATATTATATATTTAATATTTAGATCAGTTTCTTTATTATTAGGATTAAACCAACAACAATCAATTCCATAATTTATAGCGCCTTTAATATCAGATGTAAGTGAATCACCAATCACAATAGCTTCTTCTTTATTAAATCCTAAAATATTATTTTCAATATAAGTAAAGAATTCCTTATTTGGTTTTGAATAACCGATTTCTTCTGATATAAATATTTTAGAGAAGAATTTATCGATTCCAACTTCTTTTATTCTTGGATACTGTACACTTGGTTCACCATTACTAATTATATATAGTTTATATTTTTTACTTAATTTTTCTAATACTTTATAACTATTTCCAATTAAATATGCACCCTTAGATAAATATTCTAAGAATCTGTATGAAGCTTTTTTAGGATCATCATTAATTTTTAAATAATTAAATAATGGAATCATTCTATTATCAAATATTTCATGTCTCTTAATATTTCCTAATTCGTATTCTTTCCATAATCTATGATTTTCTTTACGATAAACCTCATAATATTCTTCCTCAAATTCAATATTATAGTCATTAAGTAACATTAAAAATGCATTATATTCAGCTTTTTGAAAATCTAAGATAGTATCATCGATATCAAATAATAAATATTTATACTTTTTTAAATTAATTTTTCTTTTAAAATTCACTTCTACTAATACAACACTTATAAACATTAATATTAAGCCAATAATAGAATAAATATTTAATTCTTCGCTTAAGATTAATACCGCAAAGATACAAGCAATAGGTGTTTCTAGGCTCATTATAATACTAGCGTTACTACTAGGAACATGTCTTTGACCAAACAGTTGTAAGACACTACATAATCCACTTGAAAACAGTGCCGCAAATAATACTCCTGTTATACCAGTCATAGATAATGGAAGGCTCTCTTTTGAAATAGGAATCATAATTAAAGATAATATTCCCATAGTTAGTAACATAATACTACTTGTTGAGGCGGGAGATACATCATCTTTAATAAAATGCCCTGCCCAGATAATTTGTAGTGCAAAAAAGATAGCACATAAAATTAATAAGATATCTCCAATATGAAAACTAAAATTTCCACCCTTACCTAATATACTAAGAAAATAAATACCTAATATCGCAATCATAGCGGCAATAAAAGTTTTAATTTTCACTTCTTTTTTACCAAATATAAGTGCTAAAAACGGAGTAAATATAACATATAAACAAGTAAAAAATGCACTATTTATAACACTACTTGCTTCTTGTCCTAATGTTTGAGTAGCATATCCTAAGAAGAAAAATAGACCAGCTATTATAGTATGAATCATTAATTTTTTCTTTTTCCATACTTTATCTTTAATTGCAAAAGGTAGTAAAATTAGCCCACTTAATAATCCTCTTACCGCTAATATTGTAAATGTCTTCCATCCACTAGCCAGTGCATAATCAACTGCAATAAAAGCAATTCCCCATATTAAAGCAACTAAAAATAAAGCAATCATTCCTAAATGTTTCTTTTTCATCTCTTCACCACACTTAGTAAAAAGATTTCTATAATTAATATAGAAACCTTTATTTTCTTGTTGAAACTCCTACTCCATCACCGATTTTAAAAATATGCGTTTCAAATTCTGGATGATTAAGTAGAAAGTCATTATATTTTCCAACCTTACGTACTAATTGACGAAGGTCACGGTTATTAACTTCAGTAAATAATAAATCATGAAAGTATAAATTATCACTTAAAATAATTCCATCCTTAGCTAAAAGCGGACTATACATTTCAAAGAATTTAATATATTGAGCTTTAGCTGCATCAATAAAGATAAAGTCATATTGATTATCTTTAACCTTATCGATTACTTCTAAAGCATCACCTTCAATAAGATTAATTCTTTCTGTTAATCCTAACTCTAAATGATTCTTCTTACATTCAGTAATCATTTTAATATCACGTTCAATAGTATCGATATGTGCGTTACTATTTAACGCCATAATACTAGAAGAAAAGCCTATTGCACTTCCTATTTCTAAAATGCGAAGTGGTTTTTTTACATTAAGTAACATGATTAGAAAAGCTATTCCTTCATTTTGCATAATCGGAACATCAAAATCATTTGCATACTTAATCATTTCTAATAATTTTTCATTATAAGAAACATTTAATAACTTTTCTTGATAGTCTTCTTTTGAATTAATTAGCGTTCTTGTGGCAGCTACATGTGCATTCTTCTTCGCCATCACATTCACCATCACAATCACAATCTTCACAACCACAACCACATTCACAACCTTGTGTTGCTTCTAATTGTTGTACGTATTGTTCTAATAAGTTTTCAATTAATTCCCATTCTTCTTCAGTAGTAATTTGTTCTAAAGAACCTTGATTACCATTTTCTACATAACTAGCAGCTGCAACACCTTCACCATCTTGTGGTAAGAATACAACGTAGTTTTTGTTGAATTCTTCAGAATGATAAGTGAATAAGATTTCTGCTAATGTTTCACTACCATCATCATTAATTAAAGTAATATATTGTTTTTCCATATTTATAAGTTCTCCTTTTTATCTTTTAAAATCTAAATATCCTTGTAAGATTACAACTGCAGCTAATTCATCTTTATGTTCTTTACGAAATTCACGACGCATATTTCCGTCAATCATCGCACGATTAACTGTTACACTTGATAGTCTTTCATCCCATAGTATAACATTAAATGGGTGTTTTTTTAATAATTTTTCTTTAAAATCAATTGAAATTTGACCTCTAATACCAACATCACCATTCATGTGTTTTGGCATTCCTAATACGATGTCATTAACTTTTTCTTTTAAAGCAATTTCTACAATTCTTTCACAGCAAGCATCATAATCATCATCTTTAAATCTTACTGTTTCATATGTTCTAGCTAAAATTCCACTAATGTCACTAATAGCAACACCACAAGTTCTACTTCCTAAATCAAGACCTAAAACTTTAGCCATTAGTTTAACTCCTTTTTAACAGCAAGTAATGCTTCATCTAATTTAGAAACATCTTTACCACCAGCTTGAGCAATGTCAGGTTTTCCTCCACCATTACCACCAGTAATAACTGCAGCTAATTTTACTAAACTTCCCGCGTTAAATTTGTCGTTTTGTTTACATACGAAGACAATTTTTCCATCAACTACATTAGCTAAGAATACAACACCTTTTCCTAATTTATTAAGTAGGGCATCAGCTAATTGTTTTAAGACACCATTATCGTAGTTTTCTACTTTACATACTAATGTATTACCAACTACATATTGATCAAATTCACTAATACTACTTAAAGCATTTTTACTATTTAATTCATTATATTCTTTAGTTAAATTCTTTAAGTATTCTTTAGCACATAATACACGTTTACGTAATTCAATAATATATTCGTATCCTACTACATCTAAATTATAATCTTTATTTTCTACAACATTAGATGTGAATCCTTTTGTCTTATAATCATTTAATAAGTTATTAGTTTTTTCCATTACAGCATTTAAATCATCAAAAATATTTACTAATGATTCTTTTAAGTTTTCCATATAGTTTTCACCAGTGAATGCTAGGATACGGTAAATACCACTACCAATACTTTCAACACTACTAATTACGAAGTGTTTAATATCAGAAGTATTAGCTACGTGAGTACCAGCACATAATTCACGGCTATCACCCATAGTTACTACTCTAACTTCATCACCATATTTTTCGCCGAATAGTGCCATAGCGCCACTTGCTTTTGCTTCTTCTACATTCATAATGTTTGTTACTACTTCATGTGAAGCTTTAATATTATCATTAACTAATTTTTCAATTTTTAAAATTTCTTCATCAGTTAAAGAATTGAAGTTATTAAAGTCAAAACGACAATATGTGCTAGAAACTTGTGAACCATGTTGATGAACATGTGAACCTAATACTGTTTGTAATGCTTTTTGTAAAAGATGCGCACTTGAGTGATTACATCTTGTTTTATTTCTATTTTCTACATCTACACTAGCTGTAACAACTTCACCAACTGTAAATGGCATATCGTCTAAGAAATGAAGGTGTTGACCATTTGGCATTTTAATTACATCAATAACTTCAAATGTATCGATATAACCTTTATCACATAATTGACCACCACTAAATGCATAAAATGGTGTTTCATCTAAAACAAGAGCATTATCGAAGATTGCGATAATTTTTGCTTTAGTTTCAGTAACTTCATATCCAACAAATTTAGAAGGTTCTTTAAAGTTTAAATATTCTTCATTTTGTGTAGCCATTGAGTTTAAATTTTTTCTTGATTCTCTAGCTCTACGTTTTTGTTCATCCATACTTGCTTGAAATCCTTCAGCATCAACAGTTGCACCTGCTTCTTCAGCATATTCAATTGTTAATTCAATTGGAAAACCATATGTATCATATAATTGGAATGCATCTTTACCAGCAAGTACTCCATTAGATTTGCTTAACATATCAGAAAGTCTTGCTTCACCGTTTGCTAATGTTTGTAAGAATTTAGATTCTTCTTTAGTAATCATATCTTTTACTAAGTTTACACTTTCATATAAATATGGATAGAATTTTCCCATTACTTCTAATACAACATCAACTAATGTTGCCATAAATGGACGGTTAATTCCTAATTTTTTTGCATATTTACAAGCTCTACGTAATACACGACGAAGTACATATCCTCTACCTTCATTAGAGAATACAGCACCATCACTTAAGGCAAATGTAACAGTTCTTACATGGTCAGCAATAACTTTAAATGCCATTTGGTTTTCATATTTAACACCACTAATTTCACTGATTTTATCAATAATTGGTGTAAATAAGTCAGTATCATAGTTAGAATTTACACCTTGTAATACACAAGCAAATCTTTCTAAACCAGCACCTGTATCAATATTTTTAGAAGGTAATTCATTATATTCTTCTCTTTTCTTTTTACCAGGTTCAGCATTATATTGAGAGAATACTACATTCCAAATTTCAATATAACGATCGTTTTCTAAATCTTCAGCGATAACAATTGGTCCACGTGGGTCATGTTCTTCACCACGGTCAAAGAAGATTTCTGTATCTGGTCCACTAGGTCCTTCCCCAATTTCCCAGAAGTTAGTATCCATACGAATAATATGAGAATCTTCTACACCTAAACTTCTCCATAAGTTATATGCAGTGTCATCTTTAGAATAGATTGTCATATATAATAATTCTTTTGGAATACCAAAATATTCTTCGCTTGTTAATAATTCAAAAGCAAATGGAATTGCTTCATTTTTGAAATAATCACCAATACTAAAATTACCCATCATTTCAAAAAATGTATGGTGACGTGCAGTTTTACCTACATTTTCAATATCGTTTGTACGAATACATTTTTGTACGTTTGTAATTCTTGGATTAGTTGGTCTACTTCTACCATCAAAATATTTTTTTAGTGGTGCAACACCAGCATTAATCCATAATAATGTTGGGTCATCATATGGAACAAGTGATGCACTTGGTTCTACTGAATGACCTTTAGATTTAAAAAATCTAATCCATGTTTCTCTAATTTCTTGACTACTCATTTTTCTCATAATCTTTTCCACCTCTTATACAAAATAAAAAGTCCTTAGAAAAAATCTAAGGACGATAAAAATCGCGGTACCACCTTAGTTCTAGAATATTATAAAATACTCTAGCACTTTAAACCCGTAAAGTGGGTAAACTCGGTAACTGTTTTCTGGTAGCTTCAACTATTTTATGTATGCTAATCTCTCACCAACGTTAGCTCTCTTTGATACTTATAAAATAATTTACTTATCCAAGTCACCTATATTCCATAGTAATTGTAACACAAAATTTTTAATTTGCAATTAATTTTTAAATTAATTATTGCCATTCATAAGATTAGTTATTGGTTTTACTATAGAATTCTTTAATTGATTCTTATTTTCAAGAATATATAAAACACCCATTGTAATTAAAGCAATACAAATTACATCTGTACAAGTCTTCATCATTTTATTCACCACCATTATTAGTTTTTGGCTAATAAAATGTTATATACTATGTAATTTTATCAAAAAAAAAACACCTATCAATATTGATAGATGTTCACCAATTATTATTCACTAATAATGGTTTTTACATTAGACGATGTTGCAATTCTAGATTCTAGATACTCAACTAATCCCCTAGGGTTTTTAACTCCTCTTGTATCGATATCCCATTTACCTGTCACATCAACTGTAACATCTCCATAACCCAAGATTCTTCCAGTAAGACTTTGGCTTAAAGATACACTTAATACACCCATAAAAGCTGATTTTTTTTCTTTTTTGCTTAACACACCTGACTTAACAACGATTTGATTTTGATAGAATTCAATTCTTTCATTTTTAAGTTTAATAATATCAACTATCATTACAATTAGTGGAATTATTAACCAAAAAAATACAATGCGCCAAAAAGTAATTGCACGCCAAGCAGTTTTTGTAGCTACATAATCTGGTTTCATATTTTTTCCTCCCTTTACATTATTTGGTACTGTCAAAACCCATTAGTTTTGAGTTCCCTTTTTTATTTATTTTAACGACTTATTTAGTCGTAAAAACCTAACTAATTTAATATAACAAAAAAGATAGATTCCTTGATATAATTAAGCTACCACACCAATCATAGAAAGGAATCTACCCATGGAAAGTATAGCACAACTTAATCAATTAAGAAATAATATTGATTCAATTAATTTAAATTTATATATTATTGAAAGTAATTTACATCTTATCGAGATGTTGAATCCCGTTCCTGATGAAATCTT
>JBGVOE010000100.1:0-2328 GCA_045126355.1 Anaeroplasmataceae bacterium
TAAAGAATATCCAAATTTAAAAGAAATTGTTAATGATATGTTTAAAAGTAAGCCATTTGTTAAGGATGTGTCTACATTAAACAGAATGATTACAGGTATGAAAGAAAGTGTTTATGTAAAAATAAGTGAGGGATGTAATAATCGTTGTAGTTATTGTGCTATTCCACTTATTAGAGGTTCTTTTGTAAGCAGAAATATGGATGAAATAGTAGAAGAAGTTAAGGGATTAATCGCAAATGGAGCTTATGAAATTAACTTAATCTCTCAAGATACAACTAATTATGGAATCGATTTATATAAAGAATATAAAATAGTTGAACTTCTTAAACGAGTTACAGAATTAGAAGGAAACTTTAAAGTAAGACTACTTTATCTATATCCTAGCCTAGTAAGTGATGCATTAATTGACTTTATTGCAGGCTGTGATAAAGTTTATCCTTACTTTGATATTCCACTTCAGCATAGTGAAACTAAAATTTTAAAGAGTATGAATCGTAGAGGAGATAAAGAATTTATTGTTAATTTACTTAATAAAATTAGAACTAAAATTCCACATGCGATTCTAAGAACTACGATGATTGTAGGTTTCCCTGGTGAAGAAGAGGAAGATTTTAACAATTTAGTTGAATTTATTAAAGAAATGAAATTTGATCGTCTTGGAGCATTTAGTTATTCTCCTGAAGAGGATACTGTTGGTGCAACTATGCCTAATCAAATTGCTTCTGATGTTAAAGAAGCGCGATTAAGCGCACTATATTTAGCACAAGATATGATTGCTGAAGAGGCAAATAGCAAGCAAATTGGTACTGTTAGTGAAGTTTTAATTGTCGATTATGATGCTGAATCATATGCTTATATTGGTCGCAATTATGCTTTTGCACCAGATGATATCGATGGGTTTATCTTTGTATATTCAGCAAATGAATTAAAAATTGGAGATGTAGTTAAGGTTAAAATTTTAGATGCATCGATAAATACACTAAGTGGTGAGGTGATTTTTGATGAAGCTTAATGTAGTATTATTTGAACCAGAAATTCCCCAAAACACAGGTAATATAATGCGTACTTGTGTAGGAGTTGGCGCTAAACTTCATTTAATTAAACCATTAGGATTTCAATTAGATGAAAAACATCTTAGACGTAGCGCTGTAGACTATTATGAATATATCGAGTATGAAGTATATGAAAATTATGAAGACTTTTTAAATAAAAATAAGGGCGCTAATATTTTCTATTCAACTAGATATGGTCATAAGCCTTTATCAAGTTTTGATTTTAAAAGTATTGAAGGCGATATTTTCTTAATGTTTGGTAAAGAAAGTGCGGGTATTCCTTATGAAATATTAGCACATAATATTGATAATTGTTATAGATTACCAACAAACGATAAGGTTCGTTCATTAAATTTAAGTAACTGTGTCGCAGTATCTTTATTTGAGGTATTACGTCAATTAGATTATGAAGGATTATTATTTGAAGAACCAGAAAGTATGAAAGGCGCAAACTTTTTAGATCAATTTAAGTAGTAGTAAGGAGTATTAGAATTATGTTAAAGAGAAATAGTATTGTTAAAATACATAGTTATAAACATGATAAAAAAATTCATCGTGTTTGGAACAATGTAACTGTCTTAGATTTTAATGATGATGTCTTAGTAGTTGGTAATTATAAGGCAAGAGTTGTTGAATCTAATGGAAGATATTGGAACACAAAAGAACCAGCTATTTGTTTCTTTTATAGTAATGAATGGTTTAATGTTATTGCGATGTTAAAAGAAGATGGAATTCATTATTATTGTAATATTAGTAGTCCTTATGTTTATGATGATGAAGCTATTAAATACATCGACTACGACCTAGATTTACGTGTTGATAGTAAATTTAATTACCGTATTTTAGATAAAGATGAATATAAATATCACGCTAAAATTATGGAGTACCCAGAAAAATTAAGGGTGGTTATTGAAAATTCATTGGATAAAGTTATCGATATGGTAAAAAGAAGAGTTGGGCCATTTAATTTAGAAGTTGTAATGAAATATTACACTGATTATAAAAAGGTAAACTCAAAAATAAAAAAATAGTATAAATTTTATTACTAATTTATCCTATATAAGGAGTAATAATAAAAATGAAAAAGCTTGTAATTTTATTATGTATTGTTATTTTAAGTTTTGCATGTGTTAGTTGTGATTTGAAAGAATTATCAGATATAGATAACGAAATAAGGGATGCTTTAAATATAACAAATCCTGAAGATAAAATACGTCAAATACATAAATTGGAAATGAAAATAGAACTGCTTTCAGATTTTGAAAGAGGATTGTTA
>JBGVOE010000101.1:0-30563 GCA_045126355.1 Anaeroplasmataceae bacterium
TCAAACTCTCGAAAAAATTTATGTTTTTGATTTTTTATTGTTTGTTCTGTCTCAATTTCGTTATCTTCGTTTTTACTTTCGAAATTGCGTTTGTTGTTCGCTTTATTCGTTCATGTTCAGTTTTCAAAGACCTACTGACTCTTTTAGAGTCGTTTATTATTATATTGCAACTCAATTTGTTTGTCAACATTTATTTTTAATTTTTTTATAAATTTTATTAAATATTTTCTACAAACTCAGTAGCCTTGTTTATTCTATTACAAACAATATCTTTTGTCAACAACAAATTTTAATTTTTTTTATTTTTTTTACAAATATTTGTTTTTATGCTATTTTTACCCTCTATACGCGCGCGCATGCGTATACGCACACACATATATTATATATAGATAATAGTAAAATTATTCGTTTTTATATGAAAAAATGGTTGGAATATCCAACCACTTAATTTCTATTAAAATAATCTAATAATATCTTTAAATGTAATATATACAAATAAAATCATTACTAACCAGAAAACAATATTAATTAATGTTGTTTCTACTTTTTTGTTAACTTTCTTCTTAGTAATTAATTCATATCCGATAAATACAATTCTTCCACCATCTAATGCAGGAAGTGGTAATAAGTTTACTAAACCAATATTAGCACTAATTAAACCTACAAATGATAAGAATGTAATTGGATCTGTGGCAAGATATTCTTTAATAACTGCGAAGATTCCTACAGGGCCACTTAATTCATTAATTGTAATTTGAGAATTGCTAAATAAAGCTCCTAATGTAACAAATACTGTTGTAATACTATTCCAGAATAATACAAATGCATTTCCAATCCCACCAAAGAAATCAAATCTTGTAGTTCCTGAAATACCAATTTGTGTATTTGCGTTAATTCCGCCTGCGATTTCATCAATACTTCTTTCAGTCCATACGTCAGATGTTGTTTCTTTTTCAACACCATCATGAGCATATTTGATTTTTAAAGAATCCATATTAGGATCACTATCTAATAAATCATACAATTCTTTCCATGAAGTAAATGGAATGTATGTATCCTTATTATAATAACCTAATAAAATATCTCCACTTTGTAAACCAGCTTTACCAGCTACATAGTTATTATCAAACACTAAATAAACTTTTAATCCATTTTCTACATATTCACCCTTATTAGTTACACCTAAACGATATGAAATATTAGTTGTTTTAATTACACCAGTTTTTTCTTCACCGTTTCTTTCAAAAGTAACAGAAACTTCTTCTGCACCTAATTGAGAGTTTAGGTATGTTGAAATATCAGTCCAAGAATTAATTTCTGTATCATTAAGTTTTGTAATAACATCTCCTACTTGAAGTACACTAGCTGCACCGTATCCTTCTGTAAGTCCACCAATTTCACTACTTTCAGTATTAGGAACACCACTTGCTAAACCAACAACTAAGAAAATTAAGAATGCTAAGACAAAGTTCATAAATGGACCAGCAAAAACAGTTAAGAATCTTTGTAATTTTGTTTTTGATTCATAACAACGTTCATATGGTGCCATTTGAATTGATTGTTTTTGACTTAATACATAATATGCATCACGAGCTACTAAGAACTTTTCTTCTTTTCCATTAATTTCTAACACAATATACATAGCATCACCATTTTCAGAATATAAATCATATTCTTTAACAGTTCCGCTAACTTCTTTAACTACTTTATCAGTTAAACTAATTTCTGAAACAACATTGCATAATGCTTCACTACCCTCAACTTCTTTATTGAAAAATAATGAACCATAATTAACTTCTTTAAAAGCTAAAGAAACAGTTTGACCAGCTTGTAACATCATTTCATTTGTATCTTCACCAGCCATTGAAACAAATCCACCAACAGGAATAGCTCTTATTGAATAACTTGTTTCTCCTTTTTTCTTAGATTTTACAACAGGCCCCATCCCAATTGAAAATTCATGACATAAAATTCCAGCTTTTTTAGCGAAGAAGAAATGGCCACCTTCGTGAAGTAAAATAATTACCCCTAAAACAACAATAAACATAATTAATGCGTATACCCAAAATAATATATCGGTAAAGACATTCGTATTAATTAAAAATAAATTCATGTTCTAAATACCCCTTTCATATTTTTTAATAATTTTTTCTCGAACATTTTTTTCTGTTTCTAAAATAACTTCTAGACTTAATTCAGAAACACTAGTAGCTTCAGATAATGCTTCTTTAATAATTTCTTCAATCATTAAGAAACTAATTTTATCTTCTAAAAATAATCTAACCGCGCAGTCATTACTTGCGTTTAAAACTGTCGGATAAATATTTCCTTTAATTGCTGCTTCATAAGCCATCTTTAAACAAGGAAAACGATCAAAATCCATTTGTTCAAATGTTAAATTTTTACCAACTAAATTCAACTCATTTTGATACTCTAACCTTTGTGGATAACTTAAGGCATATAAAATCGGCATACGCATATCGCTATTTGCCATTTGTGCTTTCATTTGCGAATCATTAAATTCAACAATTGAATGAATGATTGATTCCTTATGAATAATTGTTTCAATCTTATCATACCCAACATTAAACAAATGATGAGCTTCAATAACTTCAAATCCTTTATTCATCATTGTGGCAGAATCAATTGTAATCTTAGCCCCCATTTTCCAATTTGGATGAGCTAGGGCTTCTTCTTTAGTAACTTTTGCTAGGGCTTCTCTACTGTATTCTCTTAAAGAACCTCCACTAGCTGTAATAATTAATTTTTTGATATCGTTATGATTTTCACCAACAAGCCCTTGATAAATAGCAGAGTGCTCACTATCTATTGGAAAGATAGTAACATTATTTTCTCTTGCTAAATTCATAACAATTTCACCCGCGATAACTAATGTTTCTTTATTAGCTAAGGCAATATTTCTTTTAACTTTAATAGCTTCTATTGTTGGAAGTAATCCTACTGTACCAACTAAAGCAACAACTAATGTAACATTTAAATTTTCTTTTTCAAATGTTGCTAAATTGATTAATCCACAATCACCATAATCAAAATCAACATCTTTAAATAAACTCTTTAATTCATTTAAATCTTCTAAAGTTTTAGTAACAACCATTTTAGGTTTAAATTCTTCAATAATCTTTTTTGCTTTTTCTAAATCGCTTCCGACACTTAACCCTAACACTTGAAATTTATCATTAAATTCTCTAACGATATCTAATGTTTGAGTTCCAATTGATCCAGAAGCTCCTAATAATATTAAATCTTTCATCTTATAATATCATTATTCCCGCAACTAATAAAAATAGCGCTAATAAAACCATTGAAGCAAAAATTGAAGAATCAAAACGGTCTAGTACTCCACCATGACCAGGGAATATATTACTATAATCTTTTACATCGTATGTTCTTTTTAATCTTGACGCAACTAAGTCACCTAATTGACCAGCAATACTAGTAAGAAGTGTTACAACAAAGATTAAAATAAATAATCCAATCGGATGAGTATCAACACCCGTTACAATAAATGTATCAAAAATTGTATTTAAATCACCAGGATTAAGTGCTCCTGTGAATAATTTACCGTATAAGAAGGCATATAAAGTACCCATAACAGTCGCAACTAATGTTCCACCAATTGCACCTTCCCAAGTTTTCTTAGGACTAATACGTTCAATCATCTTATGTTTTCCGAATAACATTCCGAAAAAGTACGCAAATACATCTGTTGACCAAGTGATCATAAATAAATAAACTATAAATCTAATACCCATTAGACGTAGTGCTAATAAACTAGCCATACCAATTCCAACATAAATTGATGTAGCAATTGATTTACCAATATCTTTAGCGTCAAAATCTTTAACAAAAACAAGTAATGATAATTGTAATACCAAAGCTCCTATTAAAAGTGCATAACTTAATTTAGTATCAAAAATAAAGTAAGTAATAATATTTGGAGAATTAGGATTTAAAGCAATTTCAGCTTTAAATGGTTCCCAAAGTGTCATTCCAGACATAAAAACAAATAATGTGGAAAGTATTACCACTATTTTAACTGAAAGTGGACATTTTTTCTCATGAGAAAATAAATTAATCATTTCCCAAGCACCAGCGCAAGCTAAGATTGCTGCGACTACCTCAAAAACAGGTAATAATGCATCAACAACTAATAGTGGTACTAAAACTAAAAAAAATATAAGTCCTGTAATAATTCTTTGTTTCATTACTTCACCTCACGATTAAGTCCGCCAAAGCGTCTTTTACGTTTATTAAAACTTTTGATTGCTTTATATAATTCTTTCACGTTAAAATCTGGCCACAAACATTTTGTAAAATAAAATTCCGCATAAGCCATTTGCCATAACAAGAAATTACTTACTCTTAACTCACCACTTGTTCTAATAAGTAAGTCAATATTTGATGTAACATATAAATGATTTTGTAGATACAACTCATCTACCTCATCAATCATAATTTCACCATTTAATACTTTAGAAGTCACTATTTTAGTAGCTTCAACAATATCGTTTCTTCCTCCATAATCAAAGGCAACATTTAAAACCATACCGGTGTTATTTTGTGTATTAAGCATGATTTTATTT
This sequence comes from Anaeroplasmataceae bacterium, assembly GCA_045126355.1. Taxonomy (GTDB): domain Bacteria; phylum Bacillota_I; class Bacilli_A; order Acholeplasmatales; family Anaeroplasmataceae; genus CAZSIA01. The sequence continues at coordinate 4,605 of JBGVOE010000101.1, forward strand.
ATCGCATCTAGTGTAGGAGTAGGAAAGCGATCTTTTCTACCAACAAATACTATTTTAAGATTTTTTTCTTTTAATTTCTCTAAGTTTTCTTCTATATATTCTACTGGCGCACTCATCAAATAATCTATTTCATCAGCTGGACGATTCCAATTTTCAGTTGAAAACGCAAAGACAGTTAATTCTTTAATCCCAACCTCGTTGCAAGCTTGAGTCACTTCAATAAGTGTCTTAACTCCTTTTTGATGACCAGATGTTCTTGGCATTCCTCTTTTTTTAGCCCATCTGCCATTTCCATCTAAGATTATAGCCACATGATTAGGAATCTTATATTCTTTAATCTTTTTTAAATTCATCTTTATCATTCCCTATTTGAATATTATACCATAACTAAATAGATTATGAAAGAATCTATTTAAATAATAAAGACACTCTGCTAGGGAGTGTCTTATAATAAGTTAAATTGTCATTAAATCTTTTTCTTTTTCTGCAGTTAATTTTTCAATTTTTGCAATATAGTCATCAGTATATTTTTGACTATCTTCTAACCAACCTTTTTCTTCATCTTCAGGTAAGCCTAATTTCTTTAAAGAATCATTTAAATCACGACGGATATTTCTGATTCCTACTTTTGCAGCTTCTTGCATTTTACCAACTTGTTTAACTAATTCTCTACGACGATCTTCAGTCATTCTAGGAATAATTAAACGAATACCAACACCGTCACCTTGAGGATTTAATCCTAAGTCACTTGTTCCAATTGCAACTTCAATTGCTTTTAAACAAGAACGATCGAATGGTTTAATATATAATTGGCTAGCTTCAGGAACTGTAATTGAAGCGATTTGTTTAATTGGTGTTAAAACCCCATAATATTCGATTCTGATTGAATCTAATAAGTTTGGATTTGCACGTCCTGTACGAACAGTGTTTAATTCTCTTTGATAGCTTTCGATAGTTTTATCCATTTTTTCTAAAGCTTCCATTAATAACATATCAGGCATAAATATTTCTCCTTTTAATTAATTTTTGATTAATGTTCCTATTTTTTCACCTTGAGCGGCTCTTAAAATATTTCCATCTTCATTCATATTAAATACGATAATTTCCATATGATTATCTTTACATAATGTAGCAGCTGTTTGGTCCATAACTTTTAAATCTTTTTCGATAATTTCCTCAGCTGTTAATTCTTCAATGAACTGGGCATCAGGATATTTCTTAGGATCTTTATTATATACGCCACGTACGCCGTTTTTAGCCATTAAAATAACTTCTGCACCGATTTCTGTAGCACGTAATGCTGCAGCTGTATCAGTTGAGAAATATGGCATACCAGTACCACCTGCAAAGATACATACTCTACCTTTTTCTAAATGACGTGTAGCTCTACGTCTGATATATGGTTCACATACATCGTCAATAGTTAAAGCGCTCATAACTCTTGTTGGAACGCCTAATGCTTCAAGAGCATCTTGGACAGCAAGTCCATTCATCACTGTAGCAAGCATTCCCATGTAGTCAGCTTGCGCACGGTCCATACCTAGTTCTTGACCGATATGTCCACGGAAGATATTTCCTCCACCGCAAACAATTCCGATTTCAATTCCTAAATCATGAACTAATTTGATTTGTTCAGCGACTTGTTTAACTGTTTTTGGATCAATTCCAAATTCACTTGCTCCTTTTAAAGCTTCGCCGCTCATTTTAAGTAAGATTCTTTTATACATCAGCTTCACCTCATTATTTTTTTAAAAAAAGGGACAAAATTATCCCTTTTCCTTAGTTATTACTTATTTAAACCTGCTTGTGCAGCAACTTCTGCAGCGAAGTCTACAACTTCTTTTTCAATTCCTTCACCTACAGCAAGGCGTACGAAAGAAACTACGCTACATCCTTTTGATTTAACGTATGCTGCAACTGTTTGATCTGGATTCTTAACGAATGGTTGATCTAATAAACAAATTTCTTTGAAGTTTTTAACTAAACGACCTTCAACCATTTTTTCAATGATTTGTTGTGGTTTTGGTTTAGCAGCTGTTTCGTTTTCATTTAAAGCTTGAGCTAATAAAATTTCACGTTCTTTAGCAACTTCTTCAGCTGAGATTTGTTCGCTTGATACATATTTTGGACCTAAAGCAGCGATATGCATAGCGATATCTTTAGCGCATTCAGCATCATTACCATCTAATAATACTAATGTAACGATACGTCCACCCATATGTTTGTAAGCACCGAATACTTGAGCGTCAGTTTTAGTAACACGTTGAACACGACGTAAAGATAATTTTTCACCGATTGTTCCACTTGCTTCTAAAATAACTTCATTTAATGTTTTACCATTTACATCTAATGCTAATGCACAATCAGTACATTGAGCATCACTGTTAGCGATAACTTCACCAACGTTATTGATTAATGTAACGAATTTTTCGTTTTGAGCAACGAAGTCTGTTTCAGAGTTAACTTCGAATACAACAGCGCTGTTACCGTTAAATGCATAACTACATAAACCTTCAGCAGCAACTCTGTTTGCTTTCTTTTCAGCTTTAGCAATACCTTTTTCGCGTAACCATTTGATTGCTTCTTCGATATCGCAATTTGATGCTTCTAATGCTTTTTTACAGTCAAGCATACCTGCACCAGTTTTTTCTCTTAATTCTTTAACCATTAATGGTGTAACTGCCATTTTGACTTCCTCCTAGTATATTATTCAGCTGGTTTAGCTTCTGTAGCTTTTGGAGCTGGTTTTTTGTTGAATGGTTTTTTAGGACCGTTTGGTTTTTTATTGTTTGGTCTTTTTTCTTCTTTAGCTTCTTCAGTTTTGTTCATTTCTTCATCGATGTTGATAACTTCGTCATCAAATCTTTCAACTGTTCCACCTTGAGCTTCGATGATTGCATTAGTCATAACATGAGCAACTAATTTAACGGCACGGATTGCATCATCATTTGCTGGGATAACATAATCAACGTCATCTGGATCACAGTTTGTATCAACGATACCAAATACTGGGATGTTTAATTTTCTTGCTTCTAAAATAGCATTGTGTTCTTTACGTGGGTCAACGATGAATAAAGCGTCTGGAACTTTAGTCATTTCTTTAATTCCACCTAAGTTCTTTTCTAATTTTTCTCTTTCATGTTTTAATTGAGCAACTTCTTTTTTAGGTAATAAGTTAAATGTTCCATCTTCTTCCATTTTGTATAAATCTTTTAATCTTTTGATTCTACGACGGATAGTTTTGAAGTTAGTTAATGTACCACCTAACCATCTTTGGTCTACATAGAAGTGACCGCAACGTGTTGCTTCTTCTTTAACAGCTTCTTGAGCTTGTTTTTTAGTACCTACGAATAGTACTTTTCCTCCGTTAGCAACGATACCATTTAATACTTGATAAGCTTTTTCGATTTCGTTTGCTGTTTTTTGTAAGTCAATGATATAAATACCATTTCTTGCAGTATAGATGTAACGAGCCATTTTTGGGTTCCATCTACGAGTGGCATGACCGAAGTGTACGCCACTTTCTAATAGTTCTTTCATTGAAACTACTGACATAATTCTTTTCCTCCATATTTTCTTATTGTTTTAGCCTCCGCCTAAATCATTACCTTCCTCCACGATTGTCAGACGCACCGACGGAAGATTCATTAAGCGTGTGTATTTTCGTGCCTGAAATATTGTATCATAACTAAATAGGAAAAACAACAACTTTTTTCAATAATATATAAAATTATAAAATAATTTAATATGTTTTTCTCATTAACAACACAAATTTTAACGTATCATTTTATATTTATTGGTAAAAATAGTTGTAAAGGAGATAAATTTATGATTAATTTAACAGAAAAAGAAAGATTTATAATTGAAGATTTAAAATCACAAGAAAAATTATGTATTCAAAAATATGAGTTTTATGAGGAAATGGCTTATGACCCTGAGTTAGTTTCTTTATTTACTAAAATTAAAGAGTCTGAACAAAAACATTTACAAAGTCTAAACGATGTATTAAATGGAACTGTAGCTGAAGTAGATACTAACGATAATAGTGGCCAAATGTATTCACCAAAAGCTTCTTATCATCAAAATGGAAACAAAATGGAAAAAGAACATGATAGTTTCTTATGTACAGACGCTATCACAATGGAAAAATATGTATCAAGTGCGTATAACTTTGACCTATTTCAATTCGGTAATTCCAAACTAAGAAAATTACTAAACGATATAGAAACAGAAGAACAAAATCACGCAGAAATGTTATATAAATATAAAAAAGCCAATATGATGGCTTAATGTAGTATTAAAGGGGACTTTAAAATCCCCTTTTTATTTTTTTGTATGTAAATCATATAAGGCTTCAACAGCAAAATGAATCTTTGTTACTACCTCATTTTTAGTTTGAGGGAAAATAAACCAAGTATCATGAATTGTGTTGATATCAAGTGCTTGACCGCGTTTTTTAGTTCCTCGTTTTTTATAGTCATAGTCAATATGAATTGATGGAGTATTTTCAGGATTGCTATCGAAATTAAATTCTTCACCATTATCTAAAATTCCATGTAAATGTAAGCCATTCATATCATGAACAAATCTAATATTACCAATTGGATTATAACCAACTTGATAATTATCTAAATGTTCAATTCTAACTACATCTTCAAAATAATAAGAACCAGCTAATACTTCTTTCTTAACTTCTTCTCTTTCCCATCTATACCAATCAGGTGCATGAGTAAATTTACCTTCACCACTTTGACAAATCAACTGTCCATATTCATTCATTTCATAAGTCGCACAACATTCAGCACAATATAATTTACTTCCTTCACTACGCATCGCATAATCTTTATTACAATGTGGACATTTGTATAATACTTTATGAATGTTATGTGCTCTATGTTTAGATTTAATCTTGATCTTATTATCTAATTGCCACTTATAATCATCATAAACAAATGCTTCTTCAATTCTAGTTTGAATTTCTTCAGCACTTAATGTTTCCACTTCTTCTTGTGTAGCTACACATTTAAAGATAACCTCATGTGGATTATTCATCTTATATTTTTTTCTCCATTGTGGTTGATGAATAAAATTACCATTTGTAATTAAAACAACAGCTGGCACTTTAGCCGCTTTAACTAATTTACCTAATGTGTTATCAATTCGTTCATTAATTCCAATTAAAGAATAACGCGCTTCTGGATAAACAGTTACTGAATTCTTAAGTCTTTTAGTAATTCTTAACACATTTTTTACAACTGTAATATCTTGCGTAAATTTACGTTTAGGAAAACATCCAGCTCCATAAAATAACCATTCACGTCCAACAAACTCTTCATTTGATGCGATATAGTTTGTGTGATGTGGAAAAGTAATAGATGCATTCATTGGAAAATCAAGAAATGAAGCGTGTGATGCAAAAATAATATAAGGCCATTTTAAATTTTCGCAATTAATTTTCTTAACCTTAATTTTTCTAAACATTGTAAAAAATAATGAACCAACAATAATTACAGGACGTAAATACCAAAGTGGTTTCTTTATTTTTCTTATTTTAATTGGCTTAGCCATCAATAACACCTCATTTGATTTTTAAAGTAAATAATTTTAACACATTTTAACCTGTGTAAAAAAGTATACTATATAATTAATATTTTTTCAATTCATATAATATTCTTAATTCTCTTTCTAAAACACCTTTATAGTCAGTTTCTTTTAAAGCTAGCATTCTTTCATTATCTAATTTAATAGCTTCATCAATATCCATCCATAACGCACTATAACCATATTCTATTTCATAACTTTCTAATTTTGGTTCACAGTAGCTAGCTACATCACATAAATAAAAGAAAGATTCATGTATTAAATAACTATCATTATCAACTTCTCTTTTTTCAACAATTTTATAAAACGGTCTAATATTTTTAATGATTACACCAGCTTCTTCAATACACTCTCTTTTTAAAGCTAAGATAGGATCTTCTCCTTCTTCAACTCCTCCACCAGGAAATGTATAGTCATTATAGTAAGCACAGTGAATCATATAAAGTTTATTTCCATCTTTAATAATACCTCTAGCCGCTTTTCTATTCTTTTTGATAGTTTGTCCACTTAATGTTTTAGAAACAATCATTTCTCCTAATTGTATCATAATAACCAACCCCTTTATAACTACTCCCTATTATACCACAAACAAAAATAAAAACTGATAGAATTAATCCATCAGTTATTATAAATCTAATTATTTCCAACTATACTATGAGCGATAACGTGTAAGTGGTCACCGGCTCTTTCAAGGTTAGAAACTAAGTTAATGAATATACTACTACTTGATAATGAGCATTCACCTTTTTCTAATCTTACAATATGATCTTTAATTAATTTAGAACGCATCGCATCCATTTCATCTTCTAATTTGTCAATTTCATCTAATAAGTTGTATTCTTTTTCTAATAAAACACGTTCAATTAAAGAATATTGAGTGTTGATTTTTTCCTTAAATAAAGTGATTTTTTCAAATACACCTTGTGAGAATACTAATTGATCTTCAACTAAATGTCTTGTGTATTTAGTCATGTTATCAGCAATCTCAACACTACGGTATAAGTCGTTTACACTATTATGTAAAATCGCTAAGAATTCTTCATCTTTATTAGTTCCTAAATGAGTACTAATCTTAACTAAATAAGCAACAATCTTTTCATTAATCTTATCAATTAATTTAATCTTTTCATGTATTTCAGGAGTTTTACCCATATCATGAGCGATAAATGCATCAATACTTTCATTTAATGTTTCAATAGAAAGTCTTCCCATTCTCGCTACTTCTTTAGTAACTTGAGTTAAAGCTACCGCAGGTGTAGATAAGAAACGTTCGTCGATAAATGTTGTATGGCTTTCTTCTTTCTTATCAGGAATTAATTTAGTAGCAATAAATACAAATACATTAATAAATGGACAGAATAATAATGTGAATAACACGTTAAAGAAAGTATGGAACATCGCAATTTGTGTACCAGGAGCACCTGGGAACCAAGCTAAGAATGTATCTTCCATAAATGATGGCCATAATAATAATACAATAAAGAAAATCACAGAACCAAATGTATTAAACATCAAGTGAATAAGTGATGCTCTTTTACCATTTGTTGAAGCACCAAAACTAGAAAGTAATGCTGTTACACAAGAACCAATATTAGTACCTAAAACAACATATAAAATATCATTTGGACCTCTACCTATTGTTAATCCAGCAGTTACCATTGCAATTAAAATAGTAGTTAGGGCACTAGAAGATTGAAGTAGAGCTGTTAATCCAATACCAATAAATAATAATAAGAATGGATTATTAACATTAGTTAGTAATGAAGTAAAAGCATCAGAACTACTGAATACTTCCATAGATGTTTTCATAAAGTCTAAAGATAAGAACACTAATCCTAAACCTGCCAAAGCCAAACCAATTGTTTTTGGTTTTTCTTTTTTACATAACATGTTCATAAACGCACCTATAAATGCTAATAGAGTAGCGTATAAAGCAATATCAAATGTACCTAATGAAGCGATTTGGGCTGTAACTGTTGTACCAATATTAGCACCCATAATCATCGCAGTTGCTTGGAACAAGCTCATTAAACCAGCATTAACAAAACCGACAATCATAATTGTTGATGCACCAGATGATTGAATGATTGCTGTAACAGCGGCACCAATCCCAATACCTACCCAACGGTTTTTACTAGTTTTGTTAAACAATTTCTTCAAACTAGCGTTCGCTAATTTTTCAATATTGTCACTTAGTAGTTTAAAACCAATTAATAATGCACCAAGTCCTGCTAATAAGCCAATGACTGCGCCAACATAATCTGGTTCTTCTACTGAAGCACTTAGTATTGTTGTAAAAATATCTAACATACATGTCCTCCATAATTTTACAAATAATTTAATTTTCAATAAAAATTATACACAATAAAATTAGCAATTTCCATAAAATATTAATATGAAACCACTTAATAACAAAAAATTTACATAAAAAATAAAAGTATGGTATAAAAACCATACTAATATCATTTATTTTTATTCTAATTCAAAAGCCCCTGTATAAAGACTATAATATTGACCGCCCTTGGCAATTAAGTCATTATGTGAACCACGTTCAATAATTCTACCATGATCTAATACCATAATAACATCAGAATTTTGAACAGTTGATAATCTATGTGCGATTACAAATACAGTTCTACCATGCATTAATTGGTCAGTTCCTTTTTGAACTAATAATTCTGTTCTTGTATCAATACTACTTGTAGCTTCATCTAAAATCATAACAGGAGCATCAGCTACTGCAGCACGAGCAATAGAAATTAATTGGCGTTGTCCTTGAGAAAGGTTAGCTCCATCAGATTCTAACATAGTATCAAATCCATTAGGAAGTCTCATAATGAAATCATATGCATTAGCAATATGAGCAGCCTTAATAATTTCTTCATCAGTTGCGTCTAATTTACCATAACGAATGTTATCTCTAACTGTACCTGTAAATAGATTTGTATCTTGTAAAACAATACCTAATGATCTTCTTAAATCAGGTTTTTTAATTTTATTAATATTAATACCATCATATCGAATTTTACCATCAGCAATATCATAGAAGCGGTTAATTAAGTTCGTAATTGTAGTCTTACCAGCACCAGTAGCACCTACAAAGGCAACTTTTTGACCAGGTTCAGCATATAAAGTTACATCATGTAAAACAATCTTGTCTTCATAATATCCGAAATCAACATCAAACATTCTGATTTCACCTTCAAGTAATTTATAAGTAATAGTTCCATCAGCTTTATGTGGATGTTTCCAAGCCCAAATACCAGTTCTTTCTTCTGATTCAACTAATTCGCCAGCCTCATCATACTTAGCATTAACTAAAGTAACATATCCTTCATCAAATTCACTTTCTTCATCTAATAAGTTATACACACGTTCAGCACCAGCTAATCCCATTACAATTGAATTGATTTGCATACTTGCTGAGTTAACATTTTGCGTAAATTGTCTACTCATTTGTAAGAAAGCAACAGCATTACCAATACCTAAAGCAGCAATTCCAGTTAAAGATAAGTTAGGAGCTTCTGTTAAATACAAGATAGTTCCAACAACAGCTAAAAGTACATACATAATATTTCCGATATTACCTATAATAGGTCCTAAAATATTACCAAATGAGTTAGCTTTAGTAACATCTTTACGAAGTTGTTCATTAAGTTCATCGAATGCTTGTTTAGTTTCTTCTTCATGACAGAATACTTTAACAACTTTAGCCCCATGCATCATTTCTTCAACATAACCTTCTAATTGACCTAAAGTTTTTTGTTGTAACATAAAGTATTTACCTGAATTACCGCCAACATATTTAGTAGTAACAAACATTAAGATTACACCCAAGAAAACAATTAAAGATAACCAAATACTATAACTAAACATAATCACTACTAAACCGAAAATAATCATCGCACTGTGAACTAAGTTAGGTAATGATCCACCAACTAGTTGTCTAATAGCGTCAATATCGTTAGTATAAACACTCATGATATCTCCATGTGTTCTTCTATCAAAATACTTAATAGGCAATGTTTGCATATGAGCAAATGTCTTCTCACGCATATCATTTAAAAAGTATTGAGTAACTTTAGCCATGATTCTTGTGTATAGTAATGAAGATGTTATACCAACAGCATATAAAATACCCATTATTGTAATAAGTTCTAACAGTCTTCCACTAACCTCACTAAAAGTTTTAAGTCCTTTAGTAACTGGTGTAATAACTTCATTAATAATTTTCGGTGTAAATAATGAACCTGTAACATTTGAAATAGATGTAAAGATTAACAAAATAAATACAGCAATTAATTCTTTTTTATAACGAGCGAAAAGGTCTTTTAATAATCTCTTAGCTACTTTTCCTTCGTTTCCAGATTTTGTCATTCTTCCTCTCATTACTCATCACCTACCTTATTTTGTGAGTAATAAACTTCTTGATAAATTGTATTAGATTCTAACAACTCTTCATGAGTTCCCATTCCATTAATTGTTCCATTATCTAAAACAATAATTAAATCAGATTCCATAACAGAAGCAATTCTTTGAGCAATAATAATTTTTGTTGTCTCTGGAATATAAGTCTTAAGACCCATTCTAATAAAGGCATCAGTTTTTGTATCAACCGCACTAGTAGAGTCATCTAAAATTAAAACTTTAGGTTTCTTTAAAAGAGCTCTTGCAATACAAAGTCTTTGTTTTTGACCACCACTTACATTCGTTCCGCCTTGTTCAATATGTGTATCATATCCATCAGGAAAAGATGAAATAAAATCATGAGCTTGAGCAAGTTTAGCAGCTTCAATACATTCTTCAAGCGTTGCTTCCTTATTACCCCAACGTAAATTTTCTAAGATAGAACCACTAAATAAAACATTCTTTTGTAATACTACAGCTACATTATTTCTTAATGTTTCAATATCATAATCTTTAATGTTAACATCACCAACATAAATTTCCCCAACAGTTGGATCATATAGACGGCTAATTAAATTTACCAATGTTGTTTTAGATGAACCAGTTCCACCGATTATTCCGACAGTTGAGCCACTTTTTATTTTTAAACTAATATCATATAAAGCATAATTATCAGCCTCAGCTTTATATTTAAAACTAACATTATCAAATACAATAGACCCATCAGAGACTTCCATTACAGGGTTTTCTGGATTAACGATTGTAGATGTAGTATTTAATACTTCACATACACGTCTAGCACATTCAATACTCATTGAAAATGATACAAAGATAAAGGAAATCATCATAATACCACTTAACATTTGAACACCATATGTAATTAATGCACTATAATCACCAACATTCATATCAGTTGGAAGTCCTGAAATGATTTGTTGTTGAGTACAAATTGTTTTAGCACTTAAATAAGCTAAGAATAACATTGTAGTTTGAATACAAGCTTGCATGATTGGACTATTTAGGGCTAACACTTTTTCAACCTTAGTGAAATCTTGACATAATTCATCTGAAGCTTTATTAAACTTTTCAATTTCATATTCTTCTCTAACATATGCTTTTACAACACGAGCCGCTTTAACATTTTCTTGAATACTATTATTTAATTTGTCATATTTCTTAAATAACTTCATGAAAATAGGCATAACGTATCTAATAATTGAGAATAATGCAACTCCTAAAATAGGAACAATGATAACAAATAACCAACTTAATTCAGAGTTAATACTAAATGCCATTACAATTGAGAAGATCATTTGAAGTGGCACTCTGATTGTAATACGTAATAACATTTGATAAGACATTTGTAAGTTTGAAATATCAGTTGTTAATCTTGTAATAAGTGAAGATGTTTGAAAGTTATCAATATTTTCAAATGAAAAGTCTTGAATCTTATGAAATACATTTTTTCTTAAATTTGCAGCAAACCCAGCACTAGCTCTTGCCCCTGTAATACCGTTGGCAACCCCACAACAAAGTGATAAGAATGCCATCACAACTAATTGAATCGCAATTGGAATGATAGGCGCTAAATCTTTAATTGCCTCACCATTTTCAGGATTCATTAAGTTAATTAAATCTTTTGTAATATAAACGATAAAAGCTTCTAAAATAACTTCTAAAATAATAAATAAAGGAGTTAAAATACTTACTAAAGTATAGCCTTTAATATTTTTAGCTAATGTTTTTATCATTATAAATCCCCCTCTTTCTCTAAATTCTTTTCTAATCTAAGTAAATAATCAAACAATTGTTCTTTTTCTTCTACACTAAATCCTTCTAATAATCTTTCTTCTACCTTATCAAAAGTTAGTATAACCTTTTTATTAAGTTCAATTGATTTTTCTGTTAAGACAATTCTTTTTAATCTACTATCTTCTTCTGATACTTCTCGATATAAGTAGCCTAATCTTTCCATATTTTGTAAAAGACCAGTAGCTGTAGAACGACTTATATTAAATTCATTTTCGACATCTTTTTGATAAGTTTGTATTCCACATTCATTTCTTCTACTAATAAAACCAATAGTCCAACCAATTACATTAGTTAGCTCTTCATTATTTTTAAAAGTTTCCGAATTATGAATCGTCTTACGAATTAATGATTTGATTTTTTTAATTTTAATACCTACACCATTTCGCATTTAATCACCTCAAATTAGTTCGGTTTCAAAACATATTATAGTGTTTTTGCTATTTTTGTCAACAACAAATTATATAATAATTTATTTTATTATTTCCCGAAAAGAAAAAAACCATCAGTATCTTACTGACAGTTTAATCTCGATTGTTAAATTCTTTCACAAACGATAAGAAAATCTTACGCATTCTAGCATCATTCATAATTTTTTTTACTAATATATTATTTAAAATAACTTTTTCATCTTTAGGTAATTTTAAAAAACTATTAACAAACCTTGCTTTAGAATTAGCAAGTTCTAATAGAGTTTTAGCTCCTGTTGCATAAAATAAATTAAAGAGGGCTGAAACAAAAGTCTTTTTCTCTTCAAATGATAATTCATGAATTATTTTCTTTAAATGAATATCAAGATAAACAGAATCCGAACTCAAATGTTCTTTATAAATAAAATCATTTCTGAAAATATGCCATGTTAATAAATCATGTTGAAAAGCAAGATTTGCGGTACATTCAACAATCTTAACTTCTTCATAGTGGTTAAATAATTTACCAATACTAGCCCTATAAGGTACATAAGAGATAATCTTATCAATACGTCCATCAATTACTGCTTGATGATATTCTTTTTGGCTAATACCAGGTCCATCAAAACAATATACCTTAGGAATTCTATCAAATATTTCATCCTTTATATTTAATAGTACTTCCATTGCGATATTCGCACCTTTAGAATGACCACATAAAATAATTTCTTTATCAGTTATACCCGCAATCTTTTCTAAATATTTCTTACCGTATTTATGTGCTGGAATTTCTTCTAAATACAAAAGTTCAAAGTCTTCATGCCAACCTAAGATAGTATCGTCTGTACCACCAAATGAAATTAAAACATTATTATCAAAAGAAAATGTCATAGCTTCAAATTGACATGGATTATTTTCTTCATAAATTCTTATATAATTAGAACATAATAAATCTTTATATCTAGGAGCCTTAGCGACAGCTTGGAAGAGGTAGTGATGTTTATTAGAAATCAAAAGTCCTACAGGATCACTAACTTTATATCCTTTTTCAATATATAATTCAAAAAGTCTCCATAAAGGAATCCCTTCTCCAACTTCGGGAACAATATCATCAAAATCTAATACTGATAATTGAGAAAAAATTGCAGCGTCTATCGCGTTAAAAGGTTCTTGTTTAAAACTAAGATCGCCACGCCAATAAATATAATCGATAATTCTACTCATATATTCCCCATCCCTTCACTAACTATATTATATAACTTTTTTCAAATTTTAATGTAAAAATAAATAAAAATTTAAAAGAAAAAGCCTTACAAAAAGTAAGACTTAATATTCTTAAATTTTTCCTAATACTTTAGCTAATACATCAGGAGAGTTTGTTGTTATTACATCTACACCCAAACTAACTAAATAGCGCATATCAGTTTCATCATTAATTGTCCAGAATGCAACACATTGATTTCTAGCATGAGCACTATCAACAAAACTTTGAGTTGCACAATCAATACTAATAGGACCAGCTTTAGTAATCATTGAAGATTGAACTGATTGATATTTAATATTAAACAAACAGTCTAAATTTAATACTGAACCAATTAAGAATGTAACCATATTATATCCCATACCCGCAACATAACGATCTTTATAATTAGCTAATACATGATTAACTACATCAGTTGAGAATGAAATAATCATAATACGCTCATCCCAATCAGCGTGTTTTGCGATAATTTCTTCAGCTAAATCAACAGCTTTAACACCTAATTTTTTTGAATCTTTAATTTCTAATAATAATCTAAAATAACGTGAAGATTGATACTTAATCAAAAAATCTTCAAACCTCATTATAGTTAACCCTTTTTCTTCCGCTTCTGCAACAGTTAAATTTTCATAAGGTTTAACTCCATCTTTTTCAAAATTAACACCTAAGTTATATTGTACTAATTCATCATAAGTAAGATCATTAATTAATAGTAAGTTATCGTTATCCACTTCACCTTTAATACCAGTACGGTTAATACTATCATCATGAATAATAACTAGTTCATTATCTTTAGTTACTCTAATATCAATCTCAACAATATCAGTATAAGTTGTTTCATTAATTACATAATCAAATGCCATTTCGGTATTTTCAGGATTTAAATTAGCTCACCTCTATGTGCACTAATTAATGTTTGATCAGTTTTTCTCCAAGGATTATCTCCTTCAACTGCAGCCTTTGGTGGAATTAAACTAATAATAAACCAAGCCACCGCAATCACAACTAAAACAGTTGTTAAAATTGTTAAAAATTTTCTTAACTTCTTCATTTAAATACTCTCCTAATTACTTTCTTCTTAATTTTAATAAAACAGATTGATATGGTTTTAATAAATTAAAATCAACTTCATTATAGTTATTTAATAAAACTTCACAATCATATTCAGAATATTTTTTCATTAAATTACATTTAGTCTCATTTTTAGAGAAGTTTGAAATAACTAATAATAATTCATCTTCTCCTCTTCTTTCATAAGCAAAAAGACGTTTATGTTTAGGTAATAAATCTTTATAAACCCCATCTTTAACAAGAGGATTTTCTTTATAAACTTTAAATAATTTCTTATAATAATTTAAAATAGAATTTTCGTCTAGTTGAGCCGCTTTTACATTAATTAAATCTTTATTTTTATTTGGCCCTATCCAAGGTTTAACATTTGAAAATCCAGCATACTCGCTATCATCCCAGTGCATTACAACCCTTGAATTATCTCTACTACCATTTCTAATTGATTTATCAATATAAGATTTTGGTAAATGAAGTGATTGCATCGTCTTAATAACATTGATACTTTCAATATCAATAAAATCATGAATGCTATCTACATCATAGTTTGTCATACCAATTTCTTGTCCTTGATAAACGAAAGGTGTTCCTTTTAAGAAGTACATTGTTGTAGCTAATAGTTTAGCTGACTCAACACGATACTCTCCATCACAAGTATTAAATCTACCTACACTTCTTCTTTGGTCATGGTTTTCATAAAATAATGAATTCCATCCAACATCAGCCAACCCATATTGATATTTATCTAAAGTCTTTTTAAAACGTGGTAAGCTAAATTTTCTCATCAACCATTTAACACCTAAGAAATTATCTACACTAGTATGATCAAAATTAAATACCATTGATAACTCTTCACGTTCTTTAGCTGTTAATAATTTCATATCATCTAGTGTTGAAAATACTGTTTCACCAACTGTCATACAGTCATAATTAGATAGGACATCTTTATTAATTTCATGTAAAAACTCATGTAATCTTGGCCCATTTATAAAATACTTTTTACCAACTAATATTAATGGATTTTTTCCATTTTTATATCTTTGGTCTTTTGAGATAAGATTGATAACATCACATCTAAATCCATCAACACCCATATCTAAATAAAACTTAATAATATCTTTATAAGCTTCTCTTACTTTTGGATTTTCCCAGTTTACATCTGGTTGTTTCTTGCCAAAAAGATGTAAATAATATGAATCAGTAGTACTATCATATTCCCAAGCACCTTCACCAAAGAAACCACTCCAGTTATTTTTCTTCTTTCTCCAAATGTAGTAATCACGGTATGGGTTATCTTCACTTTTCTTGCTTTCTAAAAACCAAGGATGTTCATCTGAGGTATGGTTAGCTACTAAATCCATAATTAATCGAATTCCTCTTTTATGCATTTCATCTAACATTTCTTTAAAATCATCCATCGTACCAAACATCTCATGAATCTTTTTATAATCAGAAATGTCATATCCATTATCATCCATTGGAGATTCATATACAGGACTTAACCATACACAGTTAATTCCTAATTCTTTTAAATAATCTAATTTCTCAATGATACCTCTAATATCACCCATCCCATCTCCATTACTATCTTTAAAACTTCTTGGGTAAATTTGATATATTATTGCATCCTTAAACCACTCAGTATTAACCATTTTTCTTCTCCTTTACATATTGTTTTTGAAGAGCACTTCCCATAATTTGTTTTACTACATTATAACATGCGTTATATAATTCTTCTTCAGTTAAAATACCTTTATTAACTGCCTCTATAATTTCTTTTTTAGCGCTAGCTTCACCTGGCATAATTAAATCATTTCCAGCTTTAATAGCTAAATCATGACGTGCTTGATTTTTCTTACTAGCATACCAATCTGTCATAACAACTCCCTTAAAGCCCCATTCACATCTTAATAATTTTGTACATAAGTCGACACTATTAGGAGTATATACACCATTAATTTTGTTATATGATGTCATTACACTACTAGCCTTAGCTTCAGTAATACAAATTTTAAATGCTTTAGTATATATTTCTCTTAAAGCACGTTCACTTAAATTAGATGAGATATGTTCACGATTTGTTTCTTGATTATTACAAGCAAAATGTTTAATAGTTGTATAATAGCCTTCCTTACTTTCAACACCACAAATAATACTACTAGCAAGCTTTCCTGTTAAAAGTGGATCTTCAGAAAAATATTCAAAGTTTCTACCACATAATAAATTGGCTTGAATATTAATAGCAGGTGCCAACCAATAAGTACAACCATATTCTTCCATTTCCCTATTGATAGCAACTCCTACTTCATATAATAACTCGCTATTCCAAGTAGCACCTAACGCACTAGCTACAGGAAATGATGTAGCGTATTGATAGATAAGTCTATCTTTTTTAGGATTTGCTTTTAGAATTTTATGAACAAACCAAGGCAAAAATTCTAAAAAACTCATCGGCATTTCAATCGGTTTAATTTTACCTTTTTTAGTTACACCTGATTCTTTTTGTAATCTAATTCCTGCAGGACCATCACAAAAAGTAGCGTTGATTAATCCCTTATCAAATAATTTACTAGTTGTATTACCTACAGCACCAGGTAAGCAGAAAATAGGATTTGAAAATAAGAATAATCCATCTCCAACAACTATCTCTGCCATTTTGCTAACAGTTAATTTATCAACAAAATTTCTAACTTTAATATCAGAGTACTCTGGTTCATAATCATAATTAAACTCTTTAGTTTCTAAATATGATGTATCTAAAATATATCTTTTAACACCCTTAGTATCATTAATACAGCAAGTCTTTAATTCATTAAAATCAGATACTTTTTTACAGATAGCTTGATGTTTAGAAATAACTAAATCTTCTTCTAAAACCATAACTAATATTTTTTCTAAACTGTCACTTGAATTACCTAATTGTAATAAGTATTCGCCACGCTCTAAAATATATGAACTTTCTTCTTCATCATAAGAAGCAAAATCGGCTAAATTAAAGGATAATTGTAATTTATCTAATTGTTGTGGCTTAATCTCTTTACTCTTATTAAAAGCGACTAATTCAATTCTTGTATTACATAACCTATTACTAGGTTTACTTAGGTATAATTGAACTACTTCTTTACCACTAAATGCGCCAATATTTTTAATACTAACATCAATTTTTACATTAAGCTTATTAATAGAATAATCATGAAAATTAATCTTAAAATTAGTATAACTTAATCCATATCCAAAAGGATATCTAACCCCAACATTAAATGAAGAAAAATAACGATACCCTACATATATTCCTTCTTTGTAATTAGCATTTAAAATATCATTATTTAAATAAGCATACTCATTAGAAAATGGAATATCACTATAATTATTAACCCAAGTATTTGTTAATTTTCCACTTGGATTTACTTCACCTGTTATAATAGAGGCAACCGCATTTCCCATTTCCATACCTAATTGACTAACATATAGGATTGCATCTATTCCCTTAATTTCATCAACAAAACTCAAATCAATACTACTTCCAGCATTAATAACTAAGATGAAGTTTTTATAAAGTGAAGCGCATTTTTTTATAGCTTCATATTCTTCATCAAGTAAATAGTAATCACCTTTTTCTAACTTTCGATCACCTGCTTCTCCAGCTTGTCTACATAAAACATAAATACATGTATCCGCAATAGTTTTTCTAGTGATCCTACTACCAACTGGCGCTTGAAACTCTAAAGCTAATTGACCCATAATGCCAGTGATATTAAATAAATTTACCTTCTTCTTTTTTTCTTTATTAAATTTTGATAGTTCACGGTTATAGATTTCCTCATATTCATTTAACCAGTTCATAGTAGTTATTTCAAAACCCTTATTGACTAAGCCTTCTAAAATATTAACAACATATCTTTCTTTAACTTCTCCACTTCCAGTACCACCTTTAATTGTTTTAGTAGCACCAGGACCATATAAAGCAATTTTTTTATCTTTAATTGGTAATACTCCATTATTATGAAGTAAGACAATTGCTTCACACGCAGCCTTATAAGATATTTTTTTATTAATTAATTCTCTTTGACACACTTCTTTAGTTGAACTTGCCTTTGTATATAACATTAAACTCACCTCTATTACTTCTATTTTACAATAAAGCGCTTATGTTTGGAAGTTGTAAAAACAAAATAAACCTAGTATAATTAAAATATAACTATTTTAAGTGAGGAAATTTTATGAACAAAAAAAGAAGTAAATGGTCCTACGCTATTGGTTGTACAGGAAGAGATATGTGTTACACATTAGTAAGTATGTATCTTTTAATCTATATCCAATATAGCGGACTATTAAATGAGGCACAATTTTTAGTCTTAACAGGAATAATTGTGTTATGTAGAGTTTGGGACGCCGTTAATGATCCGATGATGGGAACAATTATCTCAAACACTAAAACAAGATTAGGTAAATACCGTCCTTGGGTATTAATTGGATGTTTATCTAATGCAATATTTTTAATTTTACTATTTACATTACGTTTTGATAATGGATGGGTAAATGTTATTGTATTAGGAATTACTTACCTATTATGGGGTATGACATATACAATGAATGATGTAAGTTATTGGTCACTTCTTCCAGCCTTATCAGAAGATAAAGAAGATAGAGACAAATTAACATCAATGGTAGCTGTTTTTGCTAGTGTGGGAGCATTTACAGCTGGTGGATTAGTCCCAACATTTACAACAGGAAATGCAATTGAAGGATATAAAGTATTTGGTATTACATTTGCAGTCATTTTTGTAATATGTCAATTACTTGTCTTCTTCTTCACTCACGATAATAAATATGATAAATTTATGTTAAGTAAAGAAGAGTTAGAAGCAGAACCAAAGGAAAAAGCAATAACTATAAAAGACATGGTTAAAATTTTAATTCGTAATAAACAATTATTAGTTATGGCAGTGGTTGTCTTATTATATACAACAGCTAGTGGATTCTTAATTGCATTTGGTCAAAACTTCTTCTACTTTAAATTCGGTTTTGATGGAAACTTAGTATTTATATTTACAGTAATATACGCAGCGGGAACATTAGTTTCACAAGCAATCTTCCCAATGTTAACTAAAAAGTTTAATCGTAATCAAATTGTAAAAGCATCAATTTTAATTACAGTTATTGGATATTTATTATTCTTCATAATTGCTAATTTACCAATACACCCAAGTATATGTTTCATCTTACTTTGTGTATTTGGAATCTTAGTATTTGGAGGACAAGGTGTATTCTATATGGTAATGTTAATCATGTTAACAAACACTATTGAATATGACGAGTGGCAAACTGGAGAAAGAAATGAAGCAGTAACATTTTCTGTTAGACCATTCATGGTTAAATTAAGTGGAGCTATTCAAGCAGGTATTGTTTCTGTTGCTTTAGTTGCTTGTGGATTATATACAATCACTCAACAAATCGGTGATGCAGAAGTAGATAAAAACTTAGGAATTCTTACTGATGCTGAGTTGACTAATAAAGCAAATAACCTATTATCAACCGCAAATGATTTACAAATATTTGGTTTATCTGCCGCAATGACAATCATTCCAATTATTTTATTTGTCGCAACATATTTCATCATAAAGAAAAAATATATTATTAATGAAGCTTTATATGATACTATGACAAAAGAAATAGAAGAAAGAAAAAATAACGGCTAATTTAGCCGTTATTTCATTTCAAAAATATCTTAAAAAACAAATCTTTCAACCCTTCTGGAAGAATTGTATATAATTTCATTTTAAAACTATTATTAACATTATAATAGCGTTTAGGTTTTTTTGAATTTAATGCTTTTAAATAAATGCGTACAAAATATTTAGGATCTTTAGCTTTAACAAGTTCATTTTGCATAATAAACTGCATCTTAGTTAAAGGCTCTTTATATCTAATGGTTTCTTCTACCATCTTATCAAATTGATTTGTAATACCAGATTGCATATTTGTCTTAAATGCACCTGGTCTTATACAAACAACTTTAACATTAGAAGCAGCTAACTCTCTTCTTAAAGAGTCATTATAAACTTCTACTGCGTGCTTTGTAATTGCGTAATACCCATGAAATGGTAGTGCACCTATTACACCGTATTCACTAGAGATATTAATGATTCTTCCACCACCATTTTCAACAAGAGGGAAAAAGATATTATTGATTTTATAAGTAGCAAGTAAATTAACATTAATAATTTTATCTAGAGTATCTGGTGGTAATTCAACCATACTTCCTAGTAAAACAATACCTGCAAAATTACTTATTAAATCTAATTTAGAGGTAATATTAGCTACATACTTATACACGTTATTTAAACTATCGATACTCGTAACATCTAAAGGGATATAGTGCCTATTATCAAATACAAAAGATTCTTTATAAGCTATATCACAACAAAATAAAGTATAATCAGTTAATTCATTTATAACTGATTTGGCTAGTCCACTTTCAGAACCAACAATTAATCCATATTTCATTCTTATCACCTAATTTTAATTTTAATGATAAGAAAATAAATAGTAAAGAAGATTATAAAAAAATCAATCAAAATAGGAGGAAAAAATATGAAAAATAAAATATTTAAAGTAATCAAAATAACAACACTTTTATTATCACTATTCAACCTACTAATGTATTTTTCAATGCGTTGTTGTTGGAGTGGGATAAGTAAAACATTAGGATATGAAGATGGATATAATAAATTTATCTTAGATTTACCACTTATCGTCTTCTTTGTTATATTGCTAGTAGCTATAACAAACATCTTATTATTTAAATTTATGAAGAAAGAAAATAATTTATGGGCAATTATTATGACACCTATAAATATTATCTTTACAATAGCTGTTATAGTTATTATTGCTTTAGGTGCAATTGACTATATCTACTTTATAATTCCAGAATTCATTAAAGTAAGTATTGTTACAGCACTAATCTTCTTTGTAGTGTTTATGATTTTTATTTATCCAAAAACACACTTAGCACAAAGTGCCGCATTTAAATATTCAATCTTCTCAGCACTACTATTAATTGCAGTATTTTATGTAATAAATTTCTCAATAAATACAATTAATTATAAGCCAGTTGTATACGCAGTTGAAGATAATTATCAAATCGTATTTGGTACTAGTGCTGAAGCACTTGGATGGGTTGAAATTGATGGAGTTAAATATACAGACACTTACGCAGGTAGTGAAAAATCATTTACAAAAGTACACAAAATTGAAGTTCCAATGAAAGTTTTAGATGAGGCTAAAGGTTATAAAATATATTCACAAAAATTCTTCTACCGTGGTCCATTTGGAGCTATTAAAGATGTAGTAATTAGCGAGTCATACAACTTTAAAGGCGTTGACGCTAGTGATGGTAAAATTGATTATTACGCAATGGCTGATATTCATATGGAATTAGATGGTTCATTAAAAGCTTGTGATTATAACAAAGATAAAGAATTCTTAGTTTTAGCAGGAGATATTATTTCCTTCATCAATTCTCATGATGATGCATTCTACACAGGAAAAGTAGCTCACGAAATAACAAAAGGTGAAATGCCTGTAGTATACGCAAGAGGAAATCATGAAATTAAAGGTGATTACTCAGAAGAATTTTATAAATATGTGGGAAGCAAAAAAGAAGACTTCTACTACAATTTCTACTTTGATAACATTTATGGAATAGTTTTAGATTTAGGTGAAGACCACGATGATGATTGGTGGGAATATTACGAAACAGCTCATTTTGCACAGTACCAAAAAGAACAAGTTGAGTGGATTAAAACTGAACTAGCACTTGATGAAAATAATAAATATTGTCATAAAAACTATGACTATAAAATGTTAGTATGTCATATTCCAGTAAACTATATAAACTCACGTAAAAATCATACTGAAATTAAAAAAGAATTAACAACATTATTAAATCAATTTGATTTAGATATCTCTCTATCTGGTCATCAACATGACTTATGGGTATTTGAACCAAATACAGTTACGCCATTTAAAACGATGCCTTATAACCCAGAATATAAATCAGGTAAAAATAAAGGAAATGTAACTGACTTTAACTTCCCTTCATTTTTAATTAGTAAACGTGGACTAACACAAACAGATAGTGATAAATTAACTCAAAAAACACAAATTGGTTTAAGTGTAAAAGTTGATTTAAACGCTAATATTGAAAAAGTTATATATAACAATAGTAACGGAGATAAAGTTTATATGGTTAATCCATTCGCAAATATTGCTTATGGTGAAGAAATAGTTATCGACTTAACTACTAAAATATTTGAAAAAAAATAAAATAACAATTGATAGGTAATGTTAAACGCATTACCTATTTTTTGTAAAATAAAAAGATTGGTTTTATCCAATCTATATAATATTTATTCTATAAACAAGAAAACAATAATAAAAAGAAAAGTAATGAACATACAAAAATAATCAAAGGATATAATAACAATTTCTTTTCTATCTTTTCGATTTTGATCTTAACATTTTTTGAAATTTTCCTTAATCTTACCAACATCATAAAAGATGGACGTTCAATTGTTATATATCCAATTTTTGCAGACAACAAAGTTAATGATGCAGGTCTACTAGAACCATATCTTCCAACAAAACCTAAATCTAAATTCATAGCAATTATATCTTTAATTTTAATAGGAATACCACGAAAAACAAGTTCTTCTTCATTTAAAGATGTCAACGGTATAGTATATATTTTTGAAATAAGATTAACCAGTATAGGAATAATTGCAAGCAAAACAAACATGATCAAAGGAAGTATTAAATCCATTATTAGCAAATTTAGCAGTTCAATTCCTTCTAAATGAAATGAAGCAAAAATTGTTAACGGAATAATTGCTACAGCGATATAATAAGAAGCAAATATCGATTCTGTTACATGTGTCATCGCATATGTTGGTTTATAACTTTTAGTATCCATCAATTACACCTCATATTATTTTTTTAAAACTGTTATATACTTAGGTAATACGAATTCAGTAAGATAAATATCATCATTGCCATTATAAAACTTTATTCCATCAGTTACCATTAGTAAGGTATTTATTTCTAAAATGACAGGTTCTTCATCTCTTCTTTTTCCAACCATTGTTGCTGTTTCGATATCCTTAGACAAATGTACATATTGTCTACTCATTGGTTTTAATCCTTCATTTAAAATTTTAACTAAAACACTATGAGTAGTACCATGATATAAAACATCAGGAACACTTACTTCTTCATGCATTATAAGTTTATTAAATGAATGACCATAAAGCGCTCTAATCTTATCGTTAACTATTTCGAAACGCTTTTTAGTAGCTTTAGTCATCATTTCTTCTAAATCAGCTTTAACAATAACCTTATTGTAATTATTCTTTTCATTTATCGCATTTAATAAATCTTCTATTAAACAAAAGCCATTATCATCTAAGTTTAATCCATAAGCCATTGGATTATGTCTTAATGCATAAGAAACTTCTTTACCTAATCTTTCTATCTTCATATCTATCACCTATCTTTACCCAAAGATTATATATACATAATATCACATTTTTCGCATTTTTCTAAATACTATTGAATATTAATAAGAAATTTGTTATAATATTTATCGTGATGAGGAGTAGCATACTAGGTTAACATCGTCAACTCAGGAATACCTCGGTGTTAACAATTACCAAATGTGATTTTGCAAGATCGTTACTATTTAGTAACGGTCTTTTTTATTTCATCACAGAATAAAGATTATAGAAGGGGAGGAATTTTATGTCACTATTAATCTTTTCAATTGTTTTATTTATTATTGCTGCGGTAGTCTCAATTTCAATCATCTACTGGATGAGAACTTACAAAAACTCAAGATGTAGCTATCTTGTAGCCCTAGTATCATTAGGAGCATTTTTAATACTTTTATTCGGATCATTTACTAGTATTCCAGCTAATAGCGTAGGTATTATTTATGATGATATGAAGGGTGGTATTCAAGAAAAAACTTATGGTGAAGGATATCATTCAAAAAGTGTATTCGAACACATCACTACAATTTCAACTGCCAACAGAAGTGCAAGAGTTAACACAACAGGTCAAACAAATGATGGTCAATACGCAACTTTCGAATTATCAATCATCTATAAAATCAAAACTCAAGATGCAGGAAAATTCTACAAAATCACAAATGATTCTGATATTCCAACTAGCGCATTAAACACAATTATTAAATCAACTTTACAAAGTTCAACAATCAGATATGACATTTTCGAATTATTATCAACTGAATTAGAAAATGCTCGTATTGAGTTTAAAAATGCCTTAGCTGAAAGCCTTTATGAAAATTACTATATTACACTAGTTGACGTAGCTTTTGATGAAATAGACGGTGGTGAAGAGGTTGAAGCTATCTTAGAAGCAAGTGCTAAAGCTCAACAAGAAATCGACATTGCTAAGTTAACTGCTGAAGCTAATTTAATCACAAAAGAAAATGAAGCTGAAATTAAAAAATTATTAGCTGACGCTGAAGCTTACGCAATTAAAGCTGAAGGTGAAGCAAAAGGTCAAGCTGCTTCTGCTTATGTTACTAATATTAAAGGAATGATTGATAGTCTATATGAAAACAGCGGTCAAACATTAACTTATGAACAATGTTCAGACTTAGTATTATCAATTGTATTCTATGATACATGGGATGGAGTTTTACCAGAAGTTTTAACAAGTGATTCATTATCTAGTATGATTGGTTCATTAATTACAGGCGATACTACAACAGAAGATACTACAAAACAATAATATAAAACAAGAAATGGTGTATTTTAATACGCCATTTTTATTTTTGTAAGACTTCTATTTTTTAAGCACAAAATAATGAAAACTTTAATTCAAATAATCTTTCTTCTAAAATCATAAAAGATGTATCATTTGCATTTTTAAAAAAACATTATATAATCAAAACATAAGTTTTAAAAGAATATTGAAGAGGAGTCATACGTATGTTTAATAAATTAGTTATAATCGAGAAAATTAATATTCCAGATATTCATATCGAAAAGTTAAATGCAGTAGCTAAAGAAGTTATATACTTTAAAGATTTACCAAATAGTGATGAAGAAATAATAAAACGGATTGATGACGCAGATGCTGTATTACTATCATATACTTCATACATAAATAAAAACATCTTAGAAAACTGTAAAAATATTAAATATATTGGTATGTGTTGTTCACTATATTCAGCCTCTTCAGCTAATGTAGATATCCTAACTGCTAACGAATTAGGCATTACGGTTAAAGGCGTAAGAGACTATGGTGATGAAGGTGTTGCTGAATACGTCATCCATGAATTAGTTGGTTTCTTACAAGGTTATAAAGGATATAAGT
>JBGVOE010000102.1:0-2115 GCA_045126355.1 Anaeroplasmataceae bacterium
GTTTCATGACCGAAAGGAATACCTAAAAACCATCTATATTCTGCATCAACTTTGACTTTTTCACAAGTTTTACGCATAGATTTAATACCATCAATAGTTTGAATGAAAACAAGTTTAAACAAAACAAGAGGATCAATACTAGGACGACCATTAGACTTAGAATACAAATCTTTTACCTCGTCATAAATGAAATTAAAATCAATATATTTATCTATCTTTCTAAAGATAGAATCTTGTGGAACTAACTCTTCCATAGTGCATAAAAGCAATTCTTCTTGAATATTTTTATTTGTTCTTAACATATACATTACCTCTCTTGACCCAGCAATTAAATTATACCATAAATACAAGAAAGCGAATTAAAAATTCGCGCGCACTTCGTGCATAATATAGAAAGTCTAACATACTATGTTAGATTTTCTTTTTTTGGTGTATAATTTATTTATGGAATTTGAAGATTTTTTAGTTAAAGAAAATAATCATACTTTTAGAAGTAAAAATCATATTTTGCAAGATATTTTTAAGGATTGGTGGGAACCTTTTTGTAATAAATACAAAAATATCAGACCTGTTGTTTACGAAGAAGTTGAAAAATTTACTGGCTGTGGCTCCAAGGAAAATGGATATTCTGTTTACGAATGTGATAAATGTGGTAACTATATGTTTGTTCCTTTTACATGCAAATCTAGATTTTGTCCTTCTTGTGGGGTGAATGCTTCCATTAAAGTCGCTAATCAAATGCCTACTAGATGCCTAGACATAAAACATAGACATATTACATTCACTATTCCTGATGAACTTTGTCCTTTCTTTCAAAAGTATCGCTCTCTACTTGATATTCTTTTTAAAGCAGCCTCTCATACTATTCTTTCTTGGTTTAAAGATAAGAATAACTCTGAAAAATTTGTTCCTGGCATTATTGCTACATTACATACTTTTGGCAGAGATTTAAAATGGAACACTCACATTCATATGCTTGTTACCGAAGGCGCTATGGGTAAATTTACTGTTTGGAAACCTTGCAACTTTTTCCCTTTTGAAATGCTTAGAAAAAGATTTATGACTTCCCTTCTTTCTATGCTTTCTAAAGTATTGGTTTCTTCAAAATTTAAGAAATTAAAAAACAACTTATATAAAAATTATGATAATGGGTTTTATGTTCATGCACCTAAATCTCAATTTTCCAATGTGAATGGGACTATTAAATACATTTCTAGATATACTAATCGCCCTGCTATGGCTGAATCTCGCATAATCAACTATGATTCTAATACTCCTTCTGTTACATATTACTATGACAGACATGAAGATGGTAAAAGAGTTACTGAAACTGTTCATCCTTTTGAATTTATTAAAAAATTAATTATTCATATTCCTGAAAAAGGTTTTAATATGACTAGATACTATGGGATTTATGCAATGAAAAAATCTAAAACAAGACATTTAAAAAGGATTAAAGAAAAACTTACCAAACCATTGAAATGGCTTGATAAGCTTTTCAAACACTTTAAAATTAATCCTTTAAAATGCTCTTGTGGAAGCACTTTAAAATTTCAATACTTTGTTGAAAGTTCATCCCAAAAGTTCTTTCAACATATAAATCCTCATCTCACCTGAATGAGATATTTATATATTAACATATATTTTTATTTTATTCAAGCTTTTTAGGAGTTTTGTATTGTTATTTAGTGCTTTCAAAGTTTATTTTACATAATTTTTTAGCATACTCTGTATGCTCTATTACCATGCCATAAAAATTATGACATGGTAATTTTTATCTTATTCTTAAAATCGATTTTTCCTATAATATAAAAAAGGTGAGAAAAATATCTCACCTTTTTGAATTATTTTAAGCTTTTTTATTATGCTTATTATTACTCTTTACTATAACTATTCCAACAAATATTCCAATAATTGCTACAAGGAAAATTACAAAATACTTCCATATATTTTTATCACTTGTGTTTACTAATGGTTCATATGTGCACTTGTTCAATATTATATTTCCTTCTATTATACTTTCATAGTCTCTTACTTCTTTTTCACTTATGCTATATTCTACTTCATTTCCAAACGAATCATATTTTGGTAATTCAAATGTATGTGACCAGTTAT
>JBGVOE010000103.1:0-65199 GCA_045126355.1 Anaeroplasmataceae bacterium
TATAATGAAACAGACTACAGTGCTTAATTAAATTATATCATCTATGAAGATGACATAAAAGTTGTGTTGTACTCACAACTATAAATGAATCTCTGAAGAAGGAGAATGTATAATCTTAAGTACAATTTGATTATACTAGTGAGAATATGGCTAAAATCATGCAGTTGAGTGAACATGTTGCTAATATGATTGCTGCTGGGGAAGTTGTTGAAGGTCCTTTATCAGTAGTCAAAGAATTAGTTGAAAATGCAATCGATGCTCATGCTACAAATATTGCTATTCACTTAGTTGAAAGTGGAATTAGTAAAATTGAAATTGTTGATAATGGTTGTGGGATGGACCCAATTGATGCTGTGATGGCTTTTAATCGTCATGCTACAAGTAAAATTAAATCTGCATATGACTTAGCTAGTATTAACACTCTAGGTTTCCGTGGTGAAGCCTTACCTAGTATTGCTAGTGTTTCTTTATTAGAGTTGATTACTAAAGAGAAGGATGCAAATGAAGGATTTAAGGTAGTATTAAAAGCGGGTAAAATGATTAGTAAAGAGACTGTTGCTACTAATAATGGTACAAGAATAATTGTTTCTAATCTATTCTATAATACTCCAGCTAGATTAAAATACTTAAAGAGTCCTAATGTTATCTTAGCTCAAATTTGCGAATTAGTTGATAAATTTGCTTTAGCTAATCGTCATATTCGCTTTACATTAACAAATAATAATCAAACACTTTTATCAACACCAGGTGTAGATGATTTAGTTGGTTTATTTGCGATTGTCTATGGAACTAATGTTGCTAAAAATTTAATTAAATCAGAAAAAGCACATGATGGTGTTAATGTTAAGATTACTGCTACTAATCCAACAATTACTCGTAGTAGAAAAAATGATATTACACTTGTTGTAAATGGTAGATATGTAAAATCACAAATTGTTATTAACGCAGTTTGTGATGCTTATAAAAATTATGTTGCTCCTCTTCGTTATCCAATTTGTTTAGTTGAAATTGATATCGATTCATTACTAATTGATGTCAATGTTCATCCTCAAAAAATGGATGTTAAATTTTCAACAGAACAAAATGTATATAACTTAGTTAAAGAAGCGATTGTTGATGGAATTAGACAAATCCAAATAATTCCTGAAGTTAAAACTCCAACAGTTAAAGAAGAAATTATTCCACTTAATTTTGATGAATACTTAAAACTTGATGAGGAGACTCCTGTTAAAACTCCTGTTATTTTACAAGAGGAAATTAAAGTAGAGTATAAACCAAGTGTTAATGTTATCAAAGAAGTTAAGGAAGAAAAAAATTCTACTATTGAAAAACCAATTTATCAAGAAGAAAAGAATGTAGAAGAAGTTAAGGTAGAAAAGAAAAAATTACCTTATCTAGAATATATCGGTCAATTATCAGGGACATATTTATTATTCCAAAATGAAGAAGGTCTTTATTTGGTTGACCAACATGCCGCACAAGAACGCATTAATTATGAATACTATTTTAATGTTTTAGCTAATCCACCTAAAGAATCAATTCCTTTATTAATTCCATTTAATATTGAACTTAAAAAGGAAGAAGCATTAATGTTAACTAATAATTTAAAAGTTTTAGAAGAAGTTGGCTTAATTTTAGAAGCTAGTGGTGTTAATAGTTTCTTTGTTAGAGAAATTCCTGTATGGATAAAAGCTAGTAGTCCTGAAGTGATGATTGAAAAGATTATCTATTTCTTATTAGAAAGAAATGAATTTAATATAGCTACATTACGTGATTCACTAGCCAAACAAATGGCTTGTAAAGCTAGTATAAAAGCTAATCATTTTGTTTCTAAAGAGGAAGTAGTCATATTAATGAAGGACTTAGATCTTTGTTTTAATCCATATAATTGTCCACATGGTAGACCAGTTTTTGTTAAAATAACAAATTACGAAATTGAAAAAATGTTTAAGCGAGTAGTTTAAATGAAAAAAGTTATTATTGTTTTAGGACCAACTGCGGTTGGTAAGACAAAAATTGGAATCGAATTAGCAAAAAGATTAAATACTGAAATTATTAGTGGCGATAGTGTACAAGTTTATAAAGGATTAGATATAGGTAGTGCAAAAGTAACTCATGAAGAAGCCCAAGGCATAAAACATCACTTAATCGATATTTTAGATCCTACAGATACATATTCTGTTTGTGATTTTCAAAAGGAAGCTAGAAGATTAATTGATAAGTTAGATGTTCCAATCATTGTTGGTGGGACTGGGTTATATATAAAAGCGGCAATTAGTAATTATGAGTTTGACGCTCCTAAAAGAGATTATTCATTTGAAGAAGAATATAAAGATTATTCAAATGAAGCGTTATATGAATTATTATTACAAAAAGATAAAAAAATGACAGAAATCATTCATCCAAATAACCGTAAACGCGTCTTAAGAGCGTTATATGCGGTTAGTGTGGATGAACCATTAAGCGAAAAAAATAAAAAAGATGAATTATTATATGATCCTTATATTATCTATTTAAATGTAGAAAGAGATTTATTATATAAAAGAATAAATCAAAGAGTTTTACAAATGATCGATGAAGGATTAGAGAGTGAAGTAAAAGATTTATATGATAAAGGAATTACTCCTCACGCAATTGGATATAGTGAATGGCTTCCTTATTTTGAAGGTAAGATTACTAAAGAGGAAGTAATTACAGAAATCCAAAAGAATAGTCGTCATCTAGCAAAAAGACAAATGACTTGGTTTAGACATCAAATGGATACAAAATTTTATGAAGTAGATATTAATAACATTGATTCTACTATTAATACTATTTATTCTGATGTCATAAATTTCTTAGGTGAGGTGAACGAATAGTGATTATCTATATCATAGGAATGCCTGGTTGCGGTAAAAGTAAAACCGCCAAATATTTACAAATCGAAAAAAATCAATATATAATTGATTTAGATAAATATATTGAAGAACAATTAGAAACAGATATCCCAACTATTTTTAGTAAATATGGTGAGGAATATTTTCGTCTTTTAGAAACAAGAGCCTTAGAACAAATTTCAGACGATTTTGGTGATGTGATTGTTTCATGTGGTGGTGGAGTTGTTACTAATAGTAATAATTTAAGTGTTATGAAAAAAGGTGTTACCGTCTTTTTAGATGCTCCTATAGAAACCTTAAAAGAACATCTAAGTAACTCTAGTACACAAAGACCACTTTTAAAAGTAAAGACTATTGAACAAATATATAATGAAAGAATTGAATTATATAAAAAGTTTGCAGATGTTACTATTTCATATAATTCATATATAGAAGCGGCAGATAAAATTATGGAAATTATAAATGGTAAATTAAAAAAGAAAATCTTAGTTATTAATGGACCAAATTTAAATATGTTAGGATTACGTGATCCGAAACATTATGGGACATTAACTTTAGATGAAATTAATAATATGATACAAGAAGAAACTGCTTTTGATTTTGAATTTTTTCAATCAAATCATGAAGGTGCTATAGTAGATAAGATTCAAGAGTATAAAAAATATGATGGAATTATTATTAATCCAGCCGCTTATACTCATACATCAGTTGCTATTCATGATGCTTTAGAAATTGTTGATATTGTTAAAGTCGAAGTTCATTTAAGCAAGGTTGATAGCCGTGAAGAATTTAGAAAAATAAATTTTATTCGTAATGTAGTAGATGAAACTTTTCAAGGAGATGGGGCTTTAAGTTACATTAAAGCGGTCCGATACTTGAAAAATAAATTAAATGTGATATAATTTGATATTGTAATAAAAGAAGAGGTGTATACAATTTGGACATACAAGGGTCGTCGGGACTGATTTTACAAGAATTAGTAGAGAGTAGTTCTCTAAACATTCCATTATTAATCGCAATGATTATTTTAGTTTTATTATCTGCGTTTTTCTCTATGACAGAAACAGTATATTCAACTACTAATACTGTTAGATTAACTGTCTTAGCTGAAGAAGGTAAGAAACAAGCACAAAAAGCATTGTGGATAGCTGATCATTATGATCGAACATTAACAACAATTTTAGTAGGAAACAATTTAGTTAATATCACATTAGCTACAATAAGTGTTACATTCTTTACACAACTTTTAACTAATGGTAGTATTGTTGAATTAGTATCAACATTAGTAACTACTATTGTTGTATTAATTTTTGGTGAAATAACACCTAAAACAATCGCTAAAGAACACGCAGACTCATTAGCTGTTAGATTAAGTAGTATTGTTTATATTGTTATTTGGATTTTAACACCAGTAGTTATTATTTTCTCTGGATTCCAAAAATTATTACATTTAGGTAAAGAAAAAACAGAAAAAGAACCACAAGTTAACGAAGCTGAATTAGAAGCAATCTTAGATACAATGGAAGAAGAAGGTGCCATTGAATCTGAAGAGGTTGAGTTAATTAATAATATCTTAGATTTAAACGATCGTGAAGTAAAAGATATCATGACACCAAGACCAGATATCATCGCGGTAAGTGATGAAATGGATCATGATGAAATTAAAACAGTATTATTCAATTCTAAATTATCAAGAATTCCAGTATATCATGGAGATAAGGATAATATTATTGGTATTTTGTTTGAACGAGACTTTTTAACTGCGTACATTAAACGTAAAAACTTTAGAATTAAGTCTTTATTACGTCCTGTTAAATATGTTTCTACTTCAATGAAAGTAAATGATTTAATTCATGAGTTACAAAAAACAAAAATGCATATGGCAATTGTTAGTGGTGAATACGGTGAAGTTGTTGGTTTAGTTACAATGGAAGATGCTTTAGAAGAATTAGTCGGAGAAATCTATGACGAACATGATGAGTCAGAAGATGAAATGTTAATTCAAAAAATCGAGGAAGGCGAATACTTAGTAAACGCAAATATTTATATAGAAGACTTATTTGATGATTTAGATTTAGGAAAAACTCCTGAAACTCAATACTCTAAATTATCAGGTTGGTTATACGGAAGTTGTGAAGATATTCCTGAAGAAGGATATAACTTTACATACATTTCTAAATACATCGCAAAAACAGACGATGAAGATTATGAAGAAGTTATTAAACGTTTAACGTTTGTAGTAACAAAAGTAGAAGATAGACGTATACTAGAAGCCAGATTATTTATCGAAGTAATCGATGAAGAAGATTATGAAGATGAAGAAGAGGATAACGATTAAGATGGGTGCTTAGGCATCCATTTTTATTTTTATATTGGCTATTTCTTTATTAAGTGAAATGTTTTTGTTAGAAGTAAATAATCCAATTGATTCATATACATTTAGCTTATTATTAGTTTGATAAATAACATATAAATAATACTTATCAAAACGTTTAAATAGTATTAATATTTGTTTGTGGTTTTTGTAAGTATTATTTAAAATATTTAAATTTATATTAAGGACATTGATATCATTATCTTTGATTAAAAATGTTGGAAGATACCACTGTACTTTATATATTTCATCTTTAAAAAGAGTGGCATCCTTATTAAAAAGCGGACAGTTTATTTCTCCTAACTCAAAGTGATTGTGATTTGAATTATAATAAAAAGTCATTAATGATGGAAATAAATCTAAGATTTTCTGCATATTATTAATTTTATTTTCATGTATAGATTCATTATGGATAAAGTCATTAATAAATAAATGGTTAGTAAATATTTGATTTACTGATGGGATAAGAAAAAAATGAGTGTTATTTATTTCAATTGGAATATATGATACCTCATTAATGTTATATACGTTTTTAAAGCAAAAAGCACAATCATCTGTTATAAAAAGATCATCAAAGTATAAAATAATAAAATCATTAGTTCTTATAATTTTTATTGGTTTTATGGTATTAGATTTTGATAAATAATTAGTAATAGCTTCTAAATAATTATTCTTAAATAATTTATAAAACTTTATAATATTTAATAAATGATTCACCTTATCACCTCATATAATGATATGAATAGAAGAGGGATATATATGAGTTATTTAATTGATTTTGTTAAAGGAATTATAGTAGGATTTTTTATGTTAGTGCCTGGTATAAGTGGTGGGTCTATCGCTATTATTTTAGGTATTTATGATAAGTTACTTATTAGCTTAAATGATATTTTTAAAAGGTTTAAAACTAATTTCATTTTTTTATTTATAGTTTCCTTAGGTGGGATAACGGGAATATTTTTATCATCTTTTATCTTAGATTTTTTTATAAAAAACTATTATTTAGAGCTCCTTTATATTTTTGTTGGAATGATGGGTTTTCATAGTTTTAATGTTTTGAAAAATATAAATAAAACTCAAGTTATAAAATCTATATTTTTTATTTTAGTAGGGCTATTTATTGGATTTTTAATTACTAATATTCCTCCCTCTTTTTTCTCCCTCGAAAATAAGTTTTTTACACTTTTGTTTTTAGGTGTTTTTTTAGCTATTGCCTTAATATTACCAGGCGTTAGTGTAAGTTATATTTTACTGATTTTTAATATGTATGATGATATAATTTTAGCTATTAAAAATTTAGATATCATATATTTACTTGAGGTAGGAATATTCTTAGTTATTGGATTGCTTTTAGTAATTAAATTACTTCATTATCTAATTTTAAAAAAGAAAGATATGATTTCAAATGTTATTATTGGATTTATCATTTCATCAGTATGGATAGTATTGCCTAAATTTAGTTGTTTTAATGAATTTATTTATTTTTTGATTTTTGTAATCATCGGTATTTTAATTAAAAAAGTTATTCCTAATGATAATTAATCTTTAATAATAGTAAAAAATCATTTATAATATAACTAGTAATAAAAACTAGTTATATGGAGTGATTTTATGTTAGAGGTAGCAAACCTATCTTTTAAATATACAGATAAACTAATTTTAAACAATGTTACTTTCCGTCTTTTTAATCATGACCACGCAGTAATTGTTGGTCCTAATGGAGTTGGAAAAAGTACGTTTTTAAATTTAATTTGTAAAAACTTATTACCTGATAGTGGTACTATTGAATGGTTACCAAATATTAAATATGCTTATTTAGATCAACATATCAAAATTAATATTAATAAAACTATTCAACAGTATTTATATGAGGTTTTTAATGATTTATTTGAAAAAGAAGCTAAGATGAATTTATATTATGAAGCTTTAGCTACTTGTAGTGAAAATGAATTTGATAAATATCTTTCTCGTGCAACCGCAATCCAAGAAGAATTAGAAGAGAAAAACTTTTATAGACTAAAAAGTGAAGTTGGTAATATTGTTAATGGGTTGGGTATTTCTAATATTGATTTAGAAACACCACTATCAAAACTTTCTGGTGGACAAAGAGCGAAAGTGTTCTTAGGTAAATTGTTACTTGAAGAATGTGATTGTATCCTATTAGACGAACCAACTAACTTCTTAGATGTTAAACACATTGAATGGTTGACTAAATATTTACAATCTTATTCTAAATCTTTTGTTGTTATTACACATGATTATGAGTTTGCTAAAAATATAGCTAATGTCGTATTTGAACTTAAAAACGCAACATTTACTAGATATAATGGAGACTTTGCTTTTTATGAAAAAGAACGTGTTATTCGTGATGAACAATATAAGAAAAATTATGAAGCACAACAAAGAATGATTAAAAACACTGAAGAGTTTATTCAAAAAAATATTGTAAGAGCTTCAACTACTAAACAAGCTCAATCAAGAAGAAAGATGCTAGAGAAAATTGAACGTATTGAAAAACCTACATCAGATACTAAGGTTACATTTAATTTCCCTTTTAGTAAAAATTTAAGTCAAGAAGTATTAATAGTTAAAAATCTTTCTATAGGTTATACTAAACCAATCTTAAAACCTATTTCATTTGAAGTTAGATATAATCAAAAGGTCGCAATTATTGGTCATAACGGGGTAGGTAAATCAACATTACTTAAAACTTTATTAGGTGAAATTCCTTCATTTAATGGTAGCTATAAATTTTGCAGTAGCGCTGATATTTCTTACTACCGTCAAGAAGAGATGTTTCCTAAACTAAAACCAATTGACTATGTAAGAGAATTTTATCCAATGTTAGATGATGGAGCGGTTAGAAGCTTACTCGCTAAAGTAGGGTTAAAGAGTGATTCTATTTCTAAGACAATGGATATTTTAAGTGGTGGAGAACAAACAAAAGTTCGTCTTGCGATTATGATGAAGAAGAAAGCTAATATTTTAGTATTTGACGAACCTACTAATCATTTAGACGTTATAGCAAAAGAAGCACTTTATAAAGCAATTAACGAATTTGAAGGAACAGTAATTTTAGTTAGTCATGATGCTGAATTTTATAAAGATATTGTTGATTTTGAAATCAATTTAGAATATTAATAGGAGGTTATTATATGAAGAAAATATTTATGTTTTTAATTTTAGTTTTATTATTTAGTATTTCAGCTTGTAATAGTGATTCTAACACCTTAGGAAATAATGATGGCGAAACAGAAGAAGTCATAGGCAACGAACCACAAAGAATGAAAAATGATGATATTAATGATTCTATATCAATGGTAAGATTTGAAAATGATTTTAAAGTTAATTATGTTTCTGGTACTCCTAATATTTATTCTTTGATTGATAATACAATTTATTTTAAAAGAATTTATGCGGATACAATTTATTCTATAACTGGTTCTTTTAATGGAAATATTGTTATTGATGTTGGAGATAATTATAAATTTGAATTAGAATTATGTGGCTTTTCTCTTTCTTGTGATTCAGAAAATCCTGTTACAATTTTAACTGGTAGTGAAGTTCAATTATCGGCTAAAAAACAAACTAAAAACTATATTTATGACTTCCGTAGTAATACAAATTTAAATTCATATTCTTCAGCAATCTATTCAGAAGTTGATTTAGATATTGCTGGTAAAGGTAAATTAGAAGTTTATAGTGAACATCACAATGGTATTCAATCTAAAGATGATTTAGAAATTAAAAATCTTACATTAAATGTAGTTTGTA
This sequence comes from Anaeroplasmataceae bacterium, assembly GCA_045126355.1. GTDB lineage: Bacteria > Bacillota_I > Bacilli_A > Acholeplasmatales > Anaeroplasmataceae > CAZSIA01. Next base: position 9,025 of record JBGVOE010000103.1, read on the forward strand.
TGGATAATGCTTTAAAAGGTAATGATAGTGTAAATATTGAAAGTGGAGTTATTAAATTAGTAGCTAAAGCAGGAGATGGAATTAAAACTAACAATTCTCATATAAATCATAAGTCTAATCAAAAAGGAACTGTAACTATTTTAGATGCTGATGTAGAGATTTATGCTGCTTGTAATGGAATAGATTCTTCATATAATGTAGAAGTTGTTAGTGATAATGCAAAATTAAAAGTTTACACTGATAAATATTCTGGTTATTCTAAATATTTAACTACAATAGTAGAAGACTCTTATTTCATTACATCTATGGATAAAAACAGTAAATATTCAATTAAATATATTAATACATCTACTAGCGAAGTACTTTGGGAAGATGCTATTGAATTAGGTTTAGAAAATGGATATTATACTCACATTATTAATAAAGTAAGTGATTTTGATAAGTTTGAATTATATGTATATTCATCAACTCAACAACAAGGTCAAGATGAAAAATATTCGAAAATGTTTGAATTAAATATTAATAATTTCTTTGATACTATCTTAATAAATAATACTACTTGCGAGTGGGTTGGAAAGCAAGAAGGAAATAGTAATGGATATTCTACAAAAGGTATTAAAGCTGATAATAAGGTTATTATTTCTGCTGGTACTGTAAAGATTTATTCTTATGAAAACTGTATTCATGCAAATAATAAGATGGTTTTAGAAAATGGAATGACTCCACTAGGTGATGTAAGTGTTAGTGGTGGAAAGTTAGAACTTTATTCAAATCTTTGTGCCATTTATGCTGATGGAGTAAAAGATATTTCAGGTGGAAATATTCATATTATTAATAGTTACGAAAATGAAGAATAGTTAGAAGAGTAAGGGAGCGAGAAAAAATATGCAATGGTATGAAATTTTATTGTTAGTTTTATTAGGTTTATTTGTTATTTTATTAGCTGTAATTTTAATTAGAGCTTTATTATTTAATGATAAAACAATTTATGTTAAGGAAACTGATTTTAAGTATGAAGATGATGAGATTGTTTCTAAATTAGGAAAATTAATAAAAATTCCTACAATTTCTCATCCTGATGAAGCTGATATGGATTTAGCTCAATTTGATTTATTAGTATCAGAAGTACAAAAAATGTATCCTACAGTTTTTAGTGTTTGTGAATTTACACATACAGAAGAGCGTGCAATTAAACTTAAATTAAAAGGTCATAGTAGTGAAAAGCCTACAGTTTTAATGGCTCATTATGATGTAGTTCCTGTTACGGCTGATTGGAAATATGATCCTTTCTTAGGTGAGGTTGTTGAAGGTAATAAATTATACGGGCGTGGTGCTGTTGATACTAAATCAACAATGGCTTGTGCGCTAAGTGCTTTAGAATTAGCTCTTAAAAAAGGTTATAAACCTAAAAATGATTTATATTTATGTTTCGGTAGTAATGAAGAAGTTTATGGAAACTCTCAAGTAAAAATTATTGAAGAATTTGAAAGACTTGGTATTAGACCTCATTTTGTATTTGATGAAGGTGGAGCTATTTTAAATGGAGCTTTCCCAGGTGTAAAAGAAGATACAGCTTTCTTAGGTATGGGTGAGAAAGCAATGGTTAATATCAAACTTTCGTTAGAATCTAATGGTGGTCATTCATCTACACCTAGAAAAAATGGTCCTGCGGTTAGATTAGCTAGAGCTATTGTTAAATTAGAAGAAAATCCAATGAAACCTAATATGAGTGCGACAGTTGAAGAATTATTAAATGTATTAGGTAGACATATGCCATTTTACTTTAAAATTATTTTCGCTAATATGTGGTTATTTAAAGGATTAGTTAAAAAGTTATTTGTTATCTTAAGTGCGGATACTAGAGCTCTACTAACATCAACATTTGCTTTTACGATGTTAAATGGTGGTAATCAAACTAATATCTTACCTAATAAGGTAGAAGCTAATATTAATGTTCGTATTTCTCCATTTGATAATGTAGACTCAATTATCCAACATATTAAAAAAGTTATTAATGATAAAGATATCATAGTTACTGCAGTTGATGAAACACCAGCATTCCCAGAATGTAGTTTTAAAACCGAAGGGTTTGAAATTATTAAAGAAACAGTAATTGAAACATATCCAAATACTGTAGTCGCTCCATTTTTAAATATAGGTGGTTCTGATGGAAAACACTGGACTAGAGTTAGTGATTGTGTAATTCGTTTCTCACCATTTAAAGTTAGTAAAGAAGAACGTGCTGGTATTCATGGTGTTGATGAACATATTAAAGTCCAAACACTTCATAAATGCTTAGAATTCTATGAAAGATTATTAGAAAAGATTTAATAGTAAAATAAAAATGCTTGTCGTTGTGGCAAGCATTTTAATTTATATTCATTATAGTTTATTTTTTGTTTTGTTTTTTATAAATTGCAATTGCAAATAAAATTGATGGAATCATACAAATTGGTAAAATAATACTTGAACCTAATTTACATACAAATGCTAAGAATAATGCTAATGTAAATGGAATTGGTAATAGTATTGGATCTTTTGAGAAGTATTTATATCCAAGTGCAGCAAATAGTGCTGTGAATGCACTTCCAAATGCTGGAGTAAGTGTTTCATTGCTTAAGATATGGAATTGTGATTCTAAAGTAGCAAAGAACACAACACCTAATGCAATAATAATTGTTGTAACAATGGTAGAAGTAGCAACGCTAATTGTTGATACGATTTCACCTTCAGCAGAACCGTGTTTAACACCAGCTAATTCTCTAGCGTTTACAGCACAAGGTACTTTTAAGTTAACTAAATTTCCTGTAATAAATCCTAAGTATGTTCCGCTTGTTCCTAATAGAGGTGAATATGTTATTACTTCAACTGCTCCACTAAAGAAGAAAACAATTATCGCAGGGTTAATTAATGCTGAACCTAATTTTGCTCCATCTACTCCTGTTTGCAATACAATCATCATTGTTACTGGGACAGCAAAGATAACTAATAATGCAACTGCTAAAGCAATTCGACCTAATATATGATTTTGTTTATTAAGTTTATCCATACTATCTCACCATCCATTCTATAATAGCAGCAGTAGCCATACCGATTATCATACTAAATCCTAATGAGAAGCTCGCTAACCATTTTTGCTTACATTTCTTTTCTAAAATATCAAAAATCCACATTGATAAAATTGTTACAACGATTACAACTGTTGGAACATATGGTGTAGGTTGATATACAACATACTCTCCACTTTTTGGATATAGTAACACTTTAATATCATCTGCCATAAACGCAGATACTAATGCGATAAATACAGCACTAAATAAAAGTGATCCTAAATCTTTTTTAGGTTTTTCATTTTTAGGTTTACCTTCTTCAACTACTACTTCAGTAGGAATTTCTTCTTTTGGAGTTCTAGCTTTACTTAAAACTTTTTTATCATATAATTCAAAACCAAATAAGCAGAATAGTGGTCCTGAAATAATTCCTAATGTCATTACTAATGCGATTGTAACGAATGTAGAAGGGTCTGCTAATTGATTTCCATTTAATACAGATTGAACTGCAGTTCCTTCATATTGTAGTGCACCGATAACACTTAATCTAATCCAAGGTAATGGAATACCAATTTGTCCTGAAAGTGCTACGATACCGATTAAGATTGCAATAGAAGGTAAGATAGTAAAGATTGCACTGTTAAAGATAACTTTTTTTAACATCTTTGTATCCATATTTAATTCTTTTGCATCTTTAAATGCTTTAATTATAAAAAATACGCTTATTCCTAATACGAATAATACGACTATTATACCTAGTAGGTACATCCACCAACTATTTACAATAGCGTTCATGTTGTTGGTCATTTCTAATCATCTCCTTAATTTATATTATATCAAATCACTTTCAAATATGATAGAAAAAAATAGGATATTAGTAAACTAACATCCTAAAGTATTTAAAACTCTAAAATTTCTTTTTTTAATTCATCAATAATATTTTCGTATGATATCTTTCTAATTGGCTTACCACGCTTAAATAGTAAAGCCTCATTTATTCCGCCAGCTATGCCGATATCCGCACCTTTTGCCTCACCTGGACCATTAACTGCGCATCCCATAATTGCGACTTTAATATCTTTTTTAACACCGATTAAAAACTCTTCAATTTCTTTAGCTATTGGCATCATATCATATTGAATTCTGCCGCATGTTGGACAACTTGTTAATTCAGCAACGCCAGTATAAAGACCACAATCTTTTAAAATATGTTTAGCAGCTTTTATTTCTTCAATAGGATCAGCTGTTAAGCTTACTCTTATTGTATTTCCAATTCCTTCAAGAAGAAGTGCTCCTATTCCAATACTTCCTTTGATAAGTCCTCCATAATTTGTTCCGGCTTCTGTTAAGCCTACATGTAGAGGGTAGTTAAATTCTTCACTTGCTAGTTTATATGCCTCAACCATTAATTTTACATTTGAAGCTTTAAGTGATAATACGATATCATAAAAATCATTCTTTTCTAAAATTTCAATATGTCTTTTAGCGGCTATAATCATATTTTGGGCAGTAGGTTCTAAATCAGAAGGAAGTGAACCGCTATTAACTCCAATACGAATTGGAATATTTTTTTCTTTTGCTTTTTGACAAATAAGATGAACTTTATCTTGATTTGTAATATTACCAGGATTAATTCTAATTTTGTCTACTCCTTGATTTATTGCTTCTAGTGCTAATTTATAATCGAAGTGAATATCAGCTACTAAAGGAATATGAATTTGTTTTTTGATTTCTCCTAATGCATTAGCATCATCCATATCTAAGACACTTACTCTAATAATATCACATCCTGCTTCTTCAAGAGCTAAGATTTGTTTTACTGTATTTTCGATATCTTTAGTTTTAGTAGTTGTCATTGATTGGATATAAATATTATTATTACCGCCAAGTAGCAAATTACCCACTTTAACAGCTATTGTTTCCGTTCTTTTCACATGTATCACCATTATGATTATATCATAATCATTTATAAATAGACAAAATTTCAACATAAATAGTAAAAAAAACATTTTGTTATTGACTTTTTTTACCCTTTAATATAAAATCTTAATTGCTAATAAACAAACGCAAAAATGTTTGGAGGGAAATATATGAGAGACTTAGTAAGATTAATTTGTACTGAATGCAAAGAAGAAAATTATTACACTGACAAAAATAAAAAATTAAATCCTGAAAGAATTGAAATGAAAAAATATTGTCCACGTTGTAATAAACATACTATTCATAGAGAAAAGAAGTAATCTATTCCATTGGAATAGTTTTTTTCTTATATGGGCATAAAAACTTTTACAATTGGTGCTTTTGAAACTAACACTTATCTAATTACTAAAGGTGATAGAGCGGTTATTGTTGATCCTGGCTTAGATTTTATTAGTATTTTAGATGAAGTAAAACAATATAAGATAGAAGCAATCTTAATCACTCATGGTCATGTTGATCATATTGATGGCTCTGGATATATAGAAGCGCCGATATATGTGGGCAAAGAAGATTTAATTAATTTCAGTGATAATAGTCGTAGTTTATATAAAATGAGTGGTATGAAGCCATCTTATATTAATAAAAATTTAAATTTAATTGCGGTAAGTGATAACGAAGAAATTAAATTAGAATCATTTACATTTAAAGCAATACATACACCAGGTCATACAGAAGGATCATATTGTTATTTATACTTTGATAACCTATTTAGTGGTGATACTTTATTTAAAAATTCAATTGGACGTGTTGATTTCCCAACTGGAAGTGTTAAAAAGATGAAGGAATCACTAGTTAAAATAACTAAACTATGTCATGATAATATTAAAGTTTATCCTGGTCATGATAGTAAAACGACAATCAAAGAAGAAAAGAAACATAATATATATTTATTAACACTTTAATTATTAATAACACAAAAATCAAGTAAGTAAAATAGTCGGTTATTTTAGTTACTTTTTTTTATTTTAAAATCACAAAACAAACACCTAAAACGCTTACATACATACTTATGTTTCTATTAATACTTTTAAAGAAAAAGCAAAAAAAAATAAAAAAAAATTATAATTTTTTTAATATAATGTTACTCTATATACTAATATAAATTTTTCATTTTCATTTAAATTGCAACATATAATATTAATATTATATAATTTATCATTTGTTAAAACGTTTTCATACAAAAAGTTAAACTTTTTTCTTTATTTTTACTAATTTTTACAATATACTTGTCAATGGATCATTTTGACAATTTTTTACAAAATATTTATTTTCAATAAAAAGTATAGAAAGGATGAATGTTGATGAAGAAAATCATATATACAATTATTTGTCTACTTTTAATTACATTTATGTGTGGTTGTGAAGATGAAAATAATTATGAAGGACAGGTTAAAGTAACTTTCCATTTGGAAGGTGGTACATATATGAATTGTACTAGACCTGTTGTACTTTATTTTGATTATTCTGACGATGAAGCTAATTACATTTGTTCACCTATTGATTTGACTCGAAAAGAGATTACAAAAAGTGGATACAATCTAGTTGGCTGGTACAAAACAAAAATAGAAGATGGAGAAGAAGTTTCTTATTCTGATGAATTTAATTTTGAAACTGATACTGTAGGAAAAGAAGGACTCAATCTTTATGCATATTGGGAAAAGAAAATAGTATATGCCTATAATGTTTGTTATAAAGATGCTTCTTCAGAAGTTATAGTATTAGGAACATATAAAGTTAAAGCTGGAGAGAAATTTGAAGACTATTTAGGTTACGCTGATAAAAACTGGGGTTATACAGCTTTAGGTTATTACGATGAGGATGGAAATCCTTGGGATAGTAATTTTACTCACCCAGGGGGAGATGTTAGTTTAACTATCAATGTTTTTGTAGATTATCTTGAAGGGGAATATTTAATTGTTGATAGTGCTGATGATTTACAAACTTCAGTTGCAAACAATCAAAATATATACTTAACTAACAATATCGATTTAGAAGGAAGAGAATTGTGTTTTAGAAATTATCGTGGTGTATTAATGGGTAACGGATACACAATTTCAAACTTCAACCTTAAATATGGTGTTGGTCGTGATGACTTAGTTAATGACTTCTATGATGAAGGTAAGACAAGTTTATGTTTAAGCTTATTTGGTAAGACAAAAGGAGCGGTTATTGAAAATGTTAATTTTGAAAATGTTACATTCAAATTAGATACAACATTTAAAATGACTCATAAAATTTATGTGGCACCATTAGCTGTTTCAATGGAAGATACAACTATTAAAAATGTTACTTTCAATGGAACGTTTGAGATAATTAATCTTCCTTCAGGTTTTAATGTTGAAGAAAATCTAATTGTAGTAAATGATTCAGCTTATTACTTGATTGATGATTTATCGAAAATTGAAAATGTTAGTATTAATTTAACAAATATAACAAATTAAGGAGGAAATAGAAATGAAAGCAATTTTAAACAAATTTTTAATTTTAATTATGATTTTTGGTGTTACGACAACTTTAATTAGTTGTGGTGGTGACGGCAATCAAACAGATGACGGTGTTTATTACAACAATCAAACAGATCCACTAGTGTTCTCATCTCAAGAAGTTGATAAAGTATTTAACCCATTCTTCTCAACTACTGCAACTGATGGTACTGTTGTAGGGATGACACAAATCGGCATGTTAGGTAATGATAAAGATGGTAAAAAACCTACTTATGGTGATGATGAAGCTGTAGTTACAAAAGATTTACAAATTGTAACTGAAGGTACAGAAGATGTAGATCAAACAACAACTTATTACTTTGTACTTAAAAATAATGTTCGTTTCTCAAATGGAAGTTATTTAACTATTAAGGACGTTTTATTTAATCTTTACGTTTACTTAGACCCTGCTTATAGTGGTTCTAGTACAATTTATTCAACTGATATTGTAGGGTTAAAGAAATATAGAACTCAACAAACAACAGAAAAAGAACAAGATAGCTTTAAAGCACAATTTGAATTAGAAGCTGATACAAGAATTGAAACTTTAATAGCTACTAGTTTAGAAATTAAAGATGAACATGATACATATACTTCAGATGAATTTAAGGAATATTTAGCTGAATATCAAGAACTTGGTGGAGTTTATTCTAATCTTGTAAAAGACTATGAAAAAGCAATTGAATTATTCCGTAAAGAATTAGAAACTGACTATTCTAATAGTATTGACTCATATGAAGATATTGTATTTAAGGATAAAAATGGAAAGATTTATAAAAACTTATTTACTACTGATGTAGAAGCATTCCTTTATAATGAACAATTCATTTCTTGGAATAAAAAAGAAGGTAAATTAACTTGTGACTTTGTTAATGATTTAAGTTTATTAAAAAAATGGACTAAAGAACAAGCAATTAACACAATTATGGAAACTAAGATTCCAGATGCTTTAGATGAAATCTTAACTTATTGGAATACATCTATTACTCTTGATGATTACATTACTAATAGCGTAATGGAAGAATACTTTAAAGATGCTTCTAAGAGAAAATATACAAATATCGAAGGTATCAAATTTGCTAACTATACTGAAGCTGTTGAAGTAAATGGTGTTACCTATGATGTTCCAAGATATACAGATGCATCTCGCAATCAATTAGTTGAAGATAGTTATGAGGTATTAAGTATCACAATTAATGATGTTGACCCAAAAGCTATTTGGAACTTCTCATTCAGTGTTGCTCCTATGTATTATTATTCAGATCAAGAACATATTGAAAAATTCGATTATGAAAATAACTTTGGTGTTGAATATTCAAGTCAATCATTTATGAACGATGTAGTAAAAGCTACAGATAAATTAGGTGTTCCTGTGGGTGCCGGTGCATATGCTGCAAGTCGTGCTTCTGGTGGTATTACAAACATTAGCGCTGGTGATTTTTATGATCTAGGTGTAATTTATTATGAAGCTAATCCATACTTCGTAATGGGTGAAGCAAAAATTAAGAAAGTTCGTTTCCAAGTTATTGCTGCTAACCAAATGTTAACAGTTTTAGAAAATGGACAAGTTGATTATATTGAACCAAATGCCGATCCGATTACTATTAGTAAATTAGATGCAATGAAAGGAAAAGGCATTGAAAATACATCAATTAAAACAAGTGGTTATGGTTATATCGGTATTAACGCTGGTAAAGTTCCTTCTATGCAAGTAAGACAAGCTATTATGCATGCGATTAATACAAAAGAATGTGTTGACTATTATCAAACAACAGCGGAAGCTATATATCGTCCTATGTCAACAGCTAGCTGGGCATATCCAAAAGGATGTACTGCATATTACCCATATATCGGTAGTGCAATTCCAGAAGATTTATCAGTTGTAAATCCATTTTATCGCAATTATGTTACTAAATTAGGTAAAAAAGCTGGTGATTTCTTGTCTGAAGATGAACAACAAAAATTCTTAAAAGATTTAGTTGAGTCTGCTGGATACGAATTAAACGAAGATAATATTTATCAACAAGGTCAAAATATTTTAAAATATACATTTACAGTAGCAGGTGAAGAAACAGATCACCCAGCTTGGCAAGCATTATTCCATGCTAGTGAAATTTTAAATAAAGTTGGATTTGATATTAATGTTACTACAGATGCTAATGCACTTAAGAAGTTAAATGATGGTTCATTAACTGTATGGGCAGCTGCATGGGGTTCTTCATTAGATCCTGATATGTATCAAGTATATCATATCGAATCTTCAGCTACTTCAACATTAAACTGGGGTTATAAACAAATTAAAGCTAATGTTGGTGGTAAATATGATGAGGAATTAAAAATTATTACACAATTATCAGATATCATTGAACGTGCTAGAAAAACAAATGATCAAAATAGACGTACTGAATTATATTCTCAAGCATTAGATTTAGTTATGCAATTAGCTGTTGAATTACCAACATATCAAAGAGATGACTTATTTGCATACAATGGTTCAAAAATTGATGTTAATACTTTAACACCAACTTCAGAATTAACTCCATACAACGGTTTAATTAGTGATATGCACAAGATTTCATTAAAAGAAAAATAAAAAAATAAGAGGATAAAAAAATGGTTAAATATATTTTAAAAAGATTATTTATTTCCGTTTTTGTCTTAATAGGTGTGTCAATAATTCTTTATACATTAGTAAGAATGATGCCAACAGATTATATTGATTTAAAATATGCACAACAAATTGCAGAAAATAAAATTAGTCCTGAACAAGTCGCTGAGTTTAAAAAAATGTACGGAATAGGTGATAAAACCTTTTCCGGACTTGTTAGTGGATATTTTAATTGGTTATCGAATTTATTGCAAGGTGAATTAGGTCGTTCATTTAAATATGAAAAACCAGTTGCACAAGTAATTGGTGAAAATATGTGGATCTCTTTCGCGATTGCTGTTGTTGCTACTATTTTGCAATTTTTAATATCAATACCATTGGGTATTTCAAGTGCTACTCATCAATATTCTGTAAGAGATTATGCTGTAACTATTTTAACAATGATTGGTATCTCTTTACCAACATATTTCTTTGCAGCTATTGTAATAAAAGTATTCTCTGTTGAACTGGGATGGTTCCCTGCTAATGGTTTAATATTTGCAAATAAAGATTATGCTACTAACTTTGCTGGACAATTAGAAAAATTCGGAGATATAATTCAACATTTAATATTACCGATTTTTGTTAGTGTAATTTTATCTTTAGGTGGATTAATGCGCTATACAAGAACAAATATGTTAGAAGTTTTAAATGCAGATTATATTAGAACTGCTAGAGCAAAAGGTTTATCTGAAAATAAGGTTATTTATAAACATGCATTTAGAAATACTATGATTCCATTAGTTACACTTTTTGCAGGTATCTTACCAGGTTTATTTGGTGGTATGATGATTACAGAACAAGTGTTTGGTATTCCTGGTATTGGTCAATTGGCTTATTTAGCTTTGAAAGAAGGAGATGTTCCTTTTGTTATGGGCTACAACATGTTTTTAGCAATTTTAACTGTATTAGGTACACTTTTATCGGATATTATGTATTCGTTAGTTGACCCTAGAGTTAAATTAAGGAAGTAGGTGATGGAATGAGTACAGAAACTATTGAAGTATTAGAAAATGAAGATGAAACTGAAAATAAATCATTAGAAAATACTTTTAAACAAATGAGCCCGTTTCTTTTAGTTATGAGAAGATTCTTTCGCTCAAAACTATCAATTGTAGGTATCGTTATGATTGTAGGTTTATTCTTATTCTCATTCTTAGGACCTGTTGTTTATACAGCTTGGGGAGAAGAAGAAGTTGACCGTAGACAAGTTATTCAAGAGATTGTAAATGTTTATACGTATACTGATAAATACGGAAAAGAAATTACTGTCACACAAGTTTTAGAACACGTTGGTGAAACAAACACTTACGCTGGTATTAGTTCTGATCATTTATTAGGAACTGACGATAAAGGTATGGATATTTTTGTCAGATTAATGTATGGTGGTAGAATTTCATTAACAATTGGTTTTATTGTTGTAATTTTAGAAACATTAATTGGTATATTATTAGGAGGTCTAGCTGGTTATTTTGGTGGTTGGGTAGACCAACTAATAATGAGAATAGTTGATATTTTTAACTGTATTCCAACACTACCAATTTTATTAATTGCTTCAGCTGTAATTGATTCTTGGGGGCTTGATGCTGACCAAAGAATTTATGTGTTAATGATTATTATTACAATATTTAGCTGGAGTGGTGTTGCTCGTTTGGTAAGAGGTCAAATCTTATCATTAAGAGAACAAGAATATATTACTGCAACAGAAGTAATGGGGCTTCCTGTTTGGAGAAGAATTGTTAAACATTTAATTCCAAATGTTATGCCACAATTAATTGTTTCTATGACATTAGGATTAGGTAGTGTTATTTTATATGAATCAACATTAAGTTATTTAGGTTTAGGTGTACAACTACCTAAAGCAGCTTGGGGAACTATGATTGCAACTGCAAATAACCCAGTAGTTTTAGATAATCATTTAAATATGTGGTTACCTGCAGGGTTTATGATTGTAATTGCTGTATTAGGATTTAACTTTGTTGGAGATAGTTTAAGAGATGCTATGGATCCAAAGGCTAAGAAATAGGAGGACGTTATGAGTAAAAAAATCAAAAAGAATTCCGATTATATTAGCATAAAAGAAAGTAGAGCAATAATGAAATATAATATTGCTCAAATGAAATATTATGAATCTTTAAAAAATCGTAAATTAGATATTAAAGATTATACATCTGTAATGAAAAACCCAGATAATATTGTTGAAATTGAAGGATTAACTACTTGTTTCTTTACAGCTAACGGAACAGTTATGTCAGTAAATGGAGTAAGCTTCGATATTCCTAAAAATAAAATTGTCGGTGTAGTTGGTGAGAGCGGTTGTGGAAAGAGTGTTACAAGTCTTTCAATTATGCAATTAGTCCAATCACCACAAGGGCAAGTTATTGGTGGAGAAATTCGTTTTAATTCAGAAGAGTTAGGTGTGGATGAAAATGGTAATAAGATTGCTTATGACATTGCTAAAATGCCTACTAAGGAAATGTATAATATCCGTGGTAAAGATATTTCAATGATTTTCCAAGAACCAATGACTAGTTTAAATCCTGTTTTTACAATAGGATATCAACTAGACGAAGTTTCTTTTATTCATGTACCAAACATAAGTAAAGAAGAAGCTAAAAATCAAAGTATTGAAATGCTTAAAAAAGTAGGTATTTCAATGCCAGAACATGTATATGAATGCTATCCTCATGAACTGTCTGGTGGAATGAGACAAAGAGTTATGATAGCGATGGCTTTAGTTGCAAAACCAAAATTGATTATTGCTGATGAGCCTACTACAGCTTTAGATGTAACAATTCAAGCTCAAATTTTAGAATTATTAAAAGAAATACAAAAAGCTGAACAATGTTCTATTATGCTTATCACTCATGATTTAGGAGTAATCGCTGAAATGGCAGATGAAGTAGTTGTTATGTATGCGGGAAGAGTAATTGAAAAAGGAACGACTAAAGAAATCTTCCATAACCCATTACATCCTTATACAATTGGTTTACAAAAATCTAAACCATTAATTACTTCAGATGTTAATGAACCGTTGTATTCAATTCCTGGACAAGTTCCAAACCCAATCAATTTACCTAACACATGTTATTTTAAAAACAGATGTGAAAAATGTGGTAAAAAATGCGAAGGTAATTATCCTCACACAATTAAAGTAAGTGAAACACATAGTGTAGCTTGTTATTTATATGAAGAAGGAGGAGTATCAGATGGAGAATAGTAAAGAAAATAAATACATTTTAGAAGTTAAAAATCTAAAAAAATATTTCCCTTTAGATAGAAACCTTTTTGGTACACCTTCAAGATATTTAAAGGCAGTAGATGATGTATCTTTTGCTGTAGAAAAAGGTAAGACAATCGGAGTGGTTGGGGAGTCTGGTTGTGGTAAAACTACTTTAGGTAGAACTATTCTACGTCTATATGACTGTGATGGTGGACAAATTATTTTTGACGGTAACGATATTACAAATCTATCTAGAAGTAAAATGAATAAGTATCGTACACAAATTCAATTAATTTTCCAAGACCCATATTCAAGTCTCCCTCCAAGAATGACTGTAGGAGAAATTATTGGTGAAGCTGTTAAAGTTCACAAGATTGTTCCAAAGGATCAAGTTGTTGAATATGTACTAGATATTATGAAAAAATGCGGTTTACAACCACAATATTATGATCGTTATGCTCATGAGTTTTCTGGGGGACAAAGACAAAGAATTTGTATCGCTAGAGCTTTAGCTGTCAATCCTAAATTAGTTATTTGCGACGAACCAGTTAGTGCATTAGACGTATCTATTCAAGCTCAAATTATTAATTTATTAAAAGAATTGCAAAATACAATGGGATTAACTTATGTATTTATTTCGCATGATTTAAGTGTTGTTAAATATATTACTGATCAAATTTTAGTTATGTATTTAGGTAATGTTATGGAATTAGGTGATACAAAAGAAATTTTCACTAACCCATTACATCCATATACAAAAGCATTATTTTCTGCAGTACCAATTCCAGATCCTGATGTAAAAATGCAAAGAATTATTTTAAAAGGTGATATTCCATCACCAGCTAACCCACCAAAAGGATGTAAATTCCATACACGTTGCCACAACTGTATGAGTGTTTGTAAAAAAATTGTTCCAGAGTATGTAAAGGTTGAAGAAAACCATTATGTAGCATGCCATTTATATAATAAAGAAATAATGGAAAATCTTCACTTATATTCTAATGATGAAGAATAAGTATTTGGTGATTTAAATGAAAAAGAAAAAAGGAAAAATAGAATATTACGATGATGGTCATACCGTTTACAATATGGATGTTGACGGTATGCCAAATCGTATCATTCAAAATAAAAGTGGTATTTATCTAACAAAAAAAGAACAAAGAGCGGCAATTTTTGGAGCGTTTATCCATTATTTACCAATTATGTTTCTTTCAATTCTTTGTTTTAGTTTAGTTATGATATTAATGTATTTATGGTTACAATAATAGTTAATTTATTTGATTACTTTTAAATATCAGCTTTGAAATGATTTTATAGTAAAAAAATAAATCTATTTAAAATAGACAAGTAATTTAATTCTACGACAATTAATGTTGTTATTATGGTTTATCTTTTTGATGACTTTAATATAAGGAAGTTTAATAGGTGTTTATTTTAGGTTTGTTAAAATTTTAAAACATATATCTATATATATTATATAAGTCTTAAATTACTTGAATTAACTATTAAAATTATTAATTAATAAATTTATCTTAATATTTTAAAAGTTTTATTTAAATTGAAAGGAGAGAAAACAATGAAAAAAATATTAATAATGATTTTGTTTTCGGTAGTTATCTTTTCATGTCTATCTTGTAATAAAGAATCAATTAAAGAAAGTCAAGTAAATGATTCTTCTAAACAACAATTACAAATCTTTAAAACAGATATGAATTTAAGTCAAGAACAAGTACTATCTCAAATTAAGGCAGAACGTCTTATTGAAAATAATGGTTACTTGGATAATGATGAAGTTGTTGTAATGGTAGTATTAGATGATGATGCAGTGATTGATATTTATAATGATAAATATTTTGATCATGTTGATAGTGTTGCATCATTTACTACTACAACACAAGGACAAAGAAGTATTAAATATATTACTGAAAAGCAAGATGAGCTTATTAAAAATTTAACAGAAAATAAGTTGATTGATAGTGTATTATATCAATATAATACGATTATGAATGCAGTTGCAGTAAAAACAACATATAAAAAATTCCTTGAAATTGAAAAAATGGATGGAATTGATCAAGTTGTTTTATCTGAAACATATAACAGACCAAAAACTACTGATGATTCAAATTCAACAGCTGTAGAAAATGTTGTAGAAGTTTATGAAACAGGTATTTTCGATTCAAGTAGTGTTGAATTTACTGGTAATGGAACAGCTGTTGCAGTTTTAGACTCAGGTTTTGACTGTTCTCATTCAGTATTTGCTAATCAGCCTTCAAAAGAATTACTAACTCAAAAAAACATCGCAAGTGTTTTATCTGAAACAAACGCTAAATCTACAACTAGAAACTTAGAATTATTCGATGTTTATTATAGTAAAAAAATTCCTTTTGTTTATGATTATGCTGATAAAGATTCAGATGTTTTCCCATATGATTCTGAACACGGTACACACGTTGCTGGTATCATTGGTGGGAAAGATAACAAAATTACCGGTGTAGCAGTTGATACGCAATTAGTTTTAATGAAAGTATTCCCAGATTTAAGTTCTGGTGGTAGAACAGAAGATATCTTAGCTGCATTAGAAGATGCTGTATTACTTGGAGTAGATGCAATTAATATGTCATTAGGTTCATCATGTGGTTTTGCAAGAGAAATCGATGAAGTACATATTAACGAAGTATATGATAAGTTAAGTGAAAGTGGTATTAGTGTTTTAGCTGCTGCAAGTAATAGTTATTCATCAAGTTTTGGTGGAGAACAAGGTAACATGAATATGGTTACAAACCCAGATAGTGGTACAGTTGGTGCTCCTTCAACATACGAAGCATGTTTATCTGTTGCATCAATTAGCGGTGTTAAAAGCAGATATATGAAAGGTAATGGATCTCAAGTTTTATTCTTTAAAGAATCTAATTCATTAACAGGAGACGAAAATAATTTTGTCAATGAACTTCTTGAAGCAGGTCACATAAATGCTATAGGAGAGACTACGTTAGAATATGTAACAGTTCCCGGATCAGGTTTAAAAGTTAACTATTCATCTATTGATGTTAAAGGTAAAATTGCATTAGTACGTCGTGGTAAAAATACATTCGAAGAAAAAGCTGCCATTGCTAAATCATATGGCGCAATTGCATGTATTATTTATAATAACATTGACGGTGATATTATCATGTCAATGGGTAAATCTGATCATATTCCAACAATTTCAATTTCTAAAGATGATGGGGAAATCTTAGCAAAAAAAGATAATGGTACATTAACTTTAAGTACTGAATTCCAAGCCGGTCCTTTTATGAGTGATTTCTCAAGTTGGGGACCAACACCTTCTTTAGGATTAAAACCAGAAATTACAGCTCATGGTGGTACAATTACTTCATCAATTCCAGGTGGAGGATATGATGAATTAAGTGGTACTTCAATGGCAACTCCAAACCTTTGTGGTATTGTAGTTTTAATTAGACAATACTTAAAAGAAAAATATCCTACATATACTCATAAAGAAATTTCAGTTTTAACAAATCAGTTATTAATGTCTACTGCAACTATCGTCTTAAATGAACAAGGAAATCCATATTCTCCTCGTAAACAAGGGGCAGGGTTAGCTAGTTTATATAATGCGGTTAATACACAAGCATATTTAACAGTTGATGGGATTGAAAAACCAAAATTAGAATTATTAGATGATAAAAATAGAACTGGTAAATATGAAATGGAATTTAATGTTGTTAATATTACTAACAAGGAATTAAATTACAATTTATCTTTAGTTGGAATGACTGAAAGTGTTTCAACTTCAGATGAGGATCATGTTGCCGAAAAATCGCAAATATTAAAAGGTGATAAAACATTTACTGTTACAAATGGTGGAACATTAAACGGTGATGTTTTAACTGTTAAAGCAGGTGAAACTGCAAAAGTAAAAGTTATTTATCAATTATCAAATGAAGATAAAAATATGATTGATGATTTATTCCCTTATGGAATGTATGTAGAAGGATTTGTTAAATTAGAAAATCTTTCTAGCGATGATGAAAAGGGAATTGATTTAAATATTCCGTTCTTAGCTTTCTATGGTGATTGGACAGAAGCTCCTATGTTTGACAAGACATATTATGAAGTAGAAAGTGAAGCACATAATAACGCAATTGATGATGAAGATAAATTAAAAGCCGATTATTATGCAACTACTCCATATGGTTCTTATTATTACAATTATGTTATTCCGTTAGGAACATATTTATACGATGTTGACTTAGATAAATACGATGCAATTCCTGCAAGTAAAGATAAAATAGCAATTAGTAATGTTTTAGGAACAATTGATGGCCTATCTTCTGTATATGCTGGTTTATTAAGAAATGCTCGTACAATGACATTTACAATTGTAGATAAAGTCACTGGAGAAGTAATTTATGAAAATATAGATTATAATGCTCGAAAAGCCTATTCCGAAGGTGGAACTCCAATTCCTTATTATGAATTTTTAGATTTAATGAGCTATGAATTAGGATTAGTTAATAATCGTGAATATGAATTTAGCATGAAAGCTTTATTAGACTATGGTGATGGTGGAGTTTATAACAATGTACGTAATACATTCAGTTTTGATTTCACAATGGATGATGAAGCTCCAATTTTAAGAGATGTTTATTATGAAAAAGAATATGATAAAGTGGCTAAAAAAGATCGTTATTATATCACGATGACTGTCTATGATAATCATTATGCACAATCAATCACTCCACTTATTTTTACATCTGATTCATCTTATGCTATTTTAGAAGAAAATCCTATTCCGATTTATAGCGAAAAAGGAAAAGATACTGTTGTTCGTTTCGAAATAACTAATTATTTAGAAGATATTTATGCTGATGAGATTATCACTAATGCTTTAGCCTTCTCAATTGATGACTATGCATTAAACTCAAATATTTATTTATGCCAACTTCCAGGTACTAATGGTGAATTTAAATTTACTAAAGATGGTACTATGGAAGGTACAGATATGTTAATCTTAAGTCTTGAAGAAGATGAAGTAGTTGATGTTACAAAATATTTAGCAACTACTGATAAAACTTTAGATGAAAACCGTGATTATTTAAAATATTTATCTTGGATTTCTTCTGATGAAAGTATTGTAAAAGTTAAGGATGGTATTATTTTAGGTGTTAAACCTGGTCGTGCAAATATTACTTGTTATGAAGGACTTGATGGTAGACAAGCAATTTTAATGATTAATGTTAAAGCAAAAAAGGATAAACCTAAAGAACGCAAGAATGCAATTAAATTAGAAGATCAATTTGCAAGTGATGCTACGATAAATTCAATTAGATTTTCATATTTTGATACATTATTTGCCTATTCACGTGCCGCTCAAACTAGTGAAATAGGTTCAACAGGTAGCAGAATTTTCTTAAATGGTGCTTCCAATATTAGTTTTTATCCTGGTGAAAAAATTAAATTAGCTTATGATTTTGATCCTTGGTATGCAGAACCAAATTATGAACTTACCTATAAATCGATGGATCCGTCGATTGCAAAGGTTGAGGAGGATGGTACCGTTACTGCACTAAAAGAAGGTACAACTACAATTGTTTTATCTGTTGGTGGTTCTAACTTAATGGCTAGAATTAAAATAGTAGTTAAGAGTGAATTTGTTATCGAAAACCGTATGTTAGTTGCTTACAAGGGATTAGGTGGAGATGTTGTTATTCCAGATGATGAAGGAATTTTATATATTGGTGCTTATGCATTCTGTTTATATGATACTGATAATTCAATTGAATTAGATGAAGAAGATTACGATGCAAATAAAATCCCTGCAATGAATACTTCAATTAAGTCAATTACTATTCCAGATGGCGTTGAAGAAATTCAAAAATATGCGTTTTATAATTGTACTGGATTACAAAGCGTTTCTATTCCATCTTCAGTTCGTTTTATTAGAGAATACGCTTTTTATAATGATGTAAGATTAGAAAATGTTAATTTAGCTAATATTGAAGTGATTGGACATTATGCTTTTAAAGGCTGTGAAAAATTAAAAGTAGCAAACTTAGATAAAGCATATTCACTTGGTAGAAGAGCATTTGAAGGTTGTACATCTTTAGAGGCTGTTGATTTAACAGCATTAAGAAATACAGGTGCAGAAGTTTTTAAAGATTGTACAGGATTACAAAGTGTAGTTCTAACAGAAAACACAAAGTTATCATATGGAATGTTTGTTAAAAGTGGATTGAGAAAAGTTGATATCTACGAAAAAGTACAAATTCCTGAATTTTGTTTTGCAAACTGTAAAGATTTAACAGAAGTTACTATTAATAATGATATAGTTCAAATTGGACATGGAGCATTTAGTGAATGTAGTAGTTTACAAGATATATCATTTAATGCGAATGTTGAAATTATTGGTGAACAAGCTTTTTATGGATGTAGTTCATTAGAAGAAGTTAGTTTACCGAATAATGAGGTTACATTAGGAAATTATGTGTTCTATAAATGTGAAAACTTAAAATTGGTTAATTTCTTAGAAAATACTAAAATCGTTGAAGTAAGAGGTTCTGTTTTCCAAGATACAGCTATTACTAATTTTGTTGTTGATAGTAAAAATACATATTATAGTGTTTCAGATAAAGGAATGTTAGAAAATAAAAAAGGTGATACTTTAGTGTTTGCTTTAACTGGAATCGAATATAAAGATTATGTTTTAGATGAAAAATATTTATATGTTGGCAATGCCGCATTTACAGGTATTGGATTAGAAAGTTTAACAATTACAAATCCAAATACTAAACTTGGTGATTATGCATTCGCAAATTGTTCTAAGTTAACGACTGTTAATTTACCAAGTGATTCTAAAGTAGTTATTGGAAATCATACTTTCAATTATTCTACTTCATTAAATCAAGTTAATAATTTAGAATTTGTCAAAACTGTTGGTGATTATGCATTCGCAAACAGTAAATTACAAACAGCTAATATTAGTGAAGATGCAACTTATGGCGAAGGAGCATTCTATAAATCTAGCATTACAGTTGTAACAATAGGTAAAAATACATCCTTTGGTTTAGGTGCATTCCAAAATTGTTTAAACTTAACAACAGTTAATATGCCGGAAGAAGGTAATGTTCATTTTGGTGTAGCATGTTTTGCATATGATGCAATGTTAGCTAAAATCGATTTATCAAAAATTGGTGATGTTGTTGAGGATCAAACTTTTTATGGTTGTAGCAGTTTAAAGAGTGCTGATTTAGTTAATGTTAAGATTATTGGTGAATATGCATTTAGTGATTGTTCAACATTATCTTATGTTAACATTCCAGTTGTTGAAGAAATTAAATCAGGTGCATTCTCTCGTTATGATGAATATAAGAGTGCGGCTACATTCTCAGCAATCAACCTTCCTAATACATTAACAAAAATTGGTGAAGGTGCATTCTTAGGTTGTGAAGGATTATTAGAAATTACTATACCTGAAAAAGTTGAAGTAATTGATAATTATACTTTCTCTTATTGCCTACATTTGGGAAAAGTTACACTTCCTGCTGGGTTAAAATCTATTGGTGAATACGCTTTTGCTGGTTGTGCTGAATTAGTTAATATTAATCTAGATAATGTAGAAGAATTTAAAGATTATGCATTTACTTCAGATGTAATGTTAACGACTGTTAATTTAGATAATGCTAAAACAATTGGATATGGTTCATTTGCTTCTACTGCATTAACAGGTGAATTAACAGTTCCTAATCTTTTAAAAGTTGGCGATTTTGGTTTCCAAAATACATTATTAACGAAGGTTAGTGCTCCTCTATTAGCATATATCGGAAATTCTGCTTTTGAAGGTAATAAAAACTTAGTAGATTTCGCTATATCAACTGAATTAGAATTTATTGGATATGCAGCATTTGACCTTTGTCCAAAATTAGAAGCGTTATATTTTAATGATAGTTTGGGAGAAAAAGTTACAACAGGTACTATTAATGATTATGCTTTATTAGATAATGGTCTACTTTATGTAACATTACCAAATGGACATTTACAATTAAATACTATTCCTGGTGGATTAAATGTAGAGACTATTGAAGTTTTAATAGATACATACAGAATTGAATCATTTGCCGGAAGTAGAAATCAATTTATTAAGAAAATAGTATTACCTGATACATTGAAAATAATTGGTAATTATGCTTTCTACCAATATAATGCTTTAGAAACTGTGGAATTTAAATCGATTAAAGCTCCTTTATTAGAAGATTCATATGACCGAGATGCTGTTTTAGAAGAAACTGATCCAGGATATGAAAAATTACATCAACATTTCGATATGTTTGGTTATGAATTATATTATTATAATTTCATTGATTTAGTTGGTAAAAAGAAACCAATCACAATGATTCTTCCAGCAAATAATGATGTTAGTGGTTATGATTCTTTAGTATACGAAGTTTACTTTGGTACAGTTGCTGATGCACAAAGAAGTTCATATGTAGCAATGGAACAAAATCTTGTTAATTTCATTGAATATGCTTCAAAAGTTATGGAAATTCAAGTTGTTACATTAGATCATGAAGCTATCATTAACACAGCTCTTAGATATTTAAATTTAGTTCAACAAGATATTACTAATTACGGATATACAAATAGCGAGTGGGATGAAATGGTAAATAAAGTTACTACTGCTAAATCGGAATTATCTGCACTTAAATTATCATATTCAAGTAAAACAGTTAAAGATTTACAAAATAGAATTAATAATTTAAATACAACGTTTGACATTTCTAGATTAGAAGAATTAAAAGATTTAACAAAGGCTATTAATGCTTTAACTACTGATGAAAAACGATTATTAGATTTAACTAATTATAATGCTTTAATTGATAATTACAATTTATACTGTAATAATTTAAACGAAGAAATGACAAATGTGAAAAATGCAGTTGAAAACACATTTGTATATATCAATATATTAGTTGCAAGTCTTTCAGCATTAGCTCTAGCTATATTTGCTGGTAAAAAATACTTCTAGGAGGATGAACATGCGTAAAATTATAAGAAATATTATGTTAGTTTTAGTTGCTTTATTTGTATGTTCAAGCTGCGAACAAGAAGTAGGATTTAAAGATTATGTGAATTATTTAAATGATTCTATGAAATCAGTTAATACAATAGAAAGCAATATTAAAGCTTATGATACAACTATCTTAGTATATGAATATAACAATCTAACTGTATTCATTGATGCAGGCAATGCAGAAATAACTAAAACTATTACTTCTTTAAATAATAGTTTTGAGTTAGAGACAAAAACAGAAAAAAATACTGTTGAAAGTGTTAATAGAGATAATTTATTAAATATTAATTTAGAAGAATCTTTGTTAAATAACCTAAAAATTGATGAAGGAAAATTAACTTTTAGTGTAACTCCTTCAAATATAAATAAAGTTTTAAATTATAAAGATTTAGTTATCTCTAGTGATGCTGAATTTGAATTAAGTTTTACTAATAATAAAATTAGTAATATTAAAATTATGTTAGTTACAGCATCAAATAAAAATGTTGAAGTTAACATTAGTTATCTTTATTAAGGAGGGCGATTTAAGTGAAAAATAAATGTTTATTATTTAAAAAACTTATGAATATCTTTTTATTGATAGCTTGTTGCTTCGCTTTTGTAGGATGTGAAGGTGAAAATAGTGTAGAAGAAGTTTCTATAACTATTTCTCCTAGTGCTACAACTATTAGTACAGGAGAGTCAATCAAGTTTGAGGTTAAGGTTAGTGGAAGTGCTAATCAAAGCTTTACTTGGAATATTTCTCACCCAGAACTTTTATCAATTGATATTAACTATAATGCAGTTTTAAAAACTGAAGTAGAAGCTGATACTGCAATTACAGTTACTGTTACTTCTGATGCTGACAAGAGTAAATCAGACTCTACTGTTATTTTAGCAAAAGCAAATAATGATAAGCCTACTGTACCAACTCCTCCAGTTGCTGATTTAGTTGTAGGAATTGAAGGAGCTAGTGAAATTAAAAGTGGAAAATCGATTAATTTAACTGCTGTGGTCTCTGGTACTGATAATCAGGAAGTTACTTGGAGTATTGTCGATGGTAGTGAATATGTTAGTATCGATGAAAAAGGTGTTTTAACAGCTATTAACGTTGATAGTGATCACAATGTTAAAGTTAAAGCAACTAGTGTTGCTAATCCAGATTTTTCTGCTACTAAAACAATTACATTAGTTGGAAAACCTGAATTAACACAAGAAATGTTAGATCAAATTAGTACTGATAAATTATCATTTGATGGTTATATTCAAATAAACTTATATACTACAGGTATATTTGAAAAATTATATCAAACATATAATACTCCAATTAAAACAGCGATGGATGGTACTAACTGGTATGCAGAGTATTTAAATGGTGAAACTGGAACCTCTATGCAAATGTATTTTAAAAATCATGAAAGTGTTGCATGTCAAATTGGTGTAAGTTTTATGAATGATGAAGAGTATTTTCCAATGCTTGATGATTTTGGTAACGAAGTTTCATGGGACGAAGCTGGTTTATATAATAGTTTCCCTAATTTAAAAGTTAGTGATTTCAAATTTAACGAGGAAATTTGGCGTTATGAATATGTTGGAGTTGATAAAACAATTATTAATAAAATTATTTCTAGTGCTAATCCTTATGATTTTGATGCTACAAATTTATCCCTAATTATTGATGAAGGTGAAATTTTAGGCATCCATTCAAAAGCGAAAGCTGACTATACAATCGTTGCAGGATATAAAGCAATGCAAGAATTATTTGTGACTATGAATTATGGTGACATGGTAAATGTACCGATAATCTCTAAATATTCTCATGATGAAATTCATGATGAATTAGCTTTAGCTATTGAAAATATGCGTAATTTAGAAAGTTACACATTAGATTTCAAAGAAAACACAGTGACATTAGGATATTCAGAAATGGAAGTTGGATTCACTGAAACTATTACTCCTAATGACTGTCATTTCCAACCTTATAACGTAAGCTATGATTTATATGGTAATATTGTTAAAGATTACCAAAAAGGTAGCAGATATGGATATAAGAAAATAACAGATGATTTATATAATTCATATTATGAAGTTGGAAATGGATATACTGCAAGCCGTGCTTATGAAAGTGATTTTTCAAAAGCGAAACCTACTTTTGCTTTTGCGGCTGAAATTTTCAGAGAATACTATATAGATGAAGCAGAAGGAACTACAACATATTTTGTGGACCCTGTGATGAGTACAGTTGCTTCAACATTCTATTATGGTGTTGGAAATGATATTAACTTATATGGTATCTTTGCTACTAGTGATGTTTATGTTTCAATTAATGAACAATATAAACCTTATGTTGTAGTAAAAGATGGTTATATTATTGAGGCTGGTTTCTATTTTTTTGTTGGTTCAATTTACGGTATTGTAGAAATACAATATAGTGATTTTAACACTGCAGAAGTACCAGCGGACTCTAATGTAAGTTTTGAAACACGATATATTCCAACATTATGGAGTCAATTAACAATCGAAGTTTCACAAGATGAATCATCATCAACTGAAGATGATATCACAGTGAATGCTTTAGAATATTTGAAATCATTCTATAATGATGATAATATTGGGGAAAAATTACCATTCTTCGGTAATGTAGTAGGCGATTCATACGGATTCGGATTAACTACAATGTATTTACCTTCAGGTGGAAATATCTTACTACCTGCCGTAATGCTTTACTACGATGTACCATTAGATTTAGATTATACTATTGATTCTTCAATTAAAGCCGTTGAAGAATTCTTAGAATCTAATGGTTTTGTTCGAAATTTTAATGGTTGGTATCAAAAAGGAGAAATTTGTATAGCTCCTACTGATTCAAGTTTAGATTTCGTTATTTATATTTGGAAGGCTTAGAAAAAAAGGAGAGAAAAAAATGAAAAGTATATTTAAGAAAATTTTCATGCTTTTATTAGTACTTTGTGTTTTTACAGCAGTTAGTTGTTCAGATGAAAAAACACCTGAAGAAGTTAATATTACGATTACTGCTAGCAAAACAACAGTACAAAAAGGCGATACAATTGACTTTGCAGTAGAAGTTACTGGTACTGAAAATAAAGGTTATTCATGGAATATCAGTGATATGAGCTTAATTACAATAGATATAAGCTTAAAGGGTACTGTATTAAAAAATGTTTCATCAAAAACAGACGTTATAATTACAGTAACATCAGCTGCGGATAGTACTAAATCTGATACAATTGTAATTACTGTAGAACCATTCGGTTCAACTGATGTGAAACTACCTAAAATGAGTATTACTGCTAGTAAAACTAAGGTTGTAAAAGGTGATGTTGTTGAATTTGATGTTGTAGTAGAAAACAGTGAAGATACTGCTTATACATTATCTAGTTCAAATACTGAATATGTAACAATTTCAGAAAACAAAGCTACAGTTATTAAAGAACCAGCTGTATTAGATTTAGCTGTTACAATTACTGCTACATTAGTTAGTAACCCTGCTGTTACAGCAAATACATCTATTACTATTAAAGCACCTGTTGTTGAAGGACAAGTTGGTGAATTAACAACTGATATGTTATTAGCTGTTGGTAATCCTAGTATTACAGTTAATGGTAAGTTAACTGACTATTATGAAGATTTCAAAAATGCAGGAAATAATACTATCCAAAGTTATGATATGACAGTAATGATGGAAGAGGGAGCTTGGTTTGGTTCTTGGAATATCGAAGGAAATCCAAATGCAGCTTTACAAGATGTTTATCGCAAGGGTGAAGAAACAGGAGTAGAAGACCAATTCGGTAATGTTGGACATGCATTCTTAAAATCATTTATCAACAAAGATAATGAAGTTGAAAACAAAAAACAAATTGACTATTTAAGTATTCCAGTAGTATGGGAAGCTCAACATTTATGGAATCATTTAGGAAACTTAAATATTAGTAAATTTGTTTATGATGCTGAAAATAAAGTTTATTTCTATGATCATCAAAATGATATGGAAGATTTATATTTATTAACTTATCTTTCATATTGTTTAACACCTTTATTATCTGATACTTTAGTTGAAGTTTATTTAATTGTTGAAAACGGACAAATCACTAAATTGATTGGACAAACTGAAACAATTTTACAATACGGTGCAGATGCTTCTGAAATCGATGCAAGAAGTTATACAAGAATTGAATTATCATTTTCTAATATTGGAACTACAGTTGTACCAAATCCAACACCATTTGCTGCACCAGAAAACGCTGATATTTTATCAAAAGCAATAAAGAATATGGCAGCTTTAGATAACTATACATTCAAAGTAAAAGATGTTACAACATCAGCTCCATCTACTGATGAAGGTGATTACTCTATTGAATCAGTTAATGCTACAAGCAAAATGGCTAGTGCCGTTAATGAAGAATCTTCTACATCTGGAGTTAAGAACTATACTTCATCTGTTGGAGAAGTTGGACGTGTAGGTTATGTAACTAAGGATGCTGTTTTATATCAAGATACTGGAAAATACAATTATACAATGGATGGTAAAAACTTCCATGTGTCATATACTGGATTAAAACAAAATCCTGATAATACCTATGAAGAATTTGCTTATAGTACTGATACAAAAACATTAACAGGAACTAAATTGCATAATGGTACTCTAGCTGATGTTATGCCAGGATTTGATTTCTCAGCAAATGTATTTGAATTTGTAAAACAAGAAACTAAAAATGGTGTAACTTATTATACATTCCAATTAAGAGAAGATGCTATTACTAGAGATATTGCTTTAGAATTATGTGCATATTCATATGCTGATGATGCATATGCTTCTGCTAATACTAAAACAAAAATCGTAGTAAGTGATGCAGGATATATCGTTGAAAGTACATTCCCATACAGCTTAGTTTCTGGTACATATTTAGGTCATTGTACAACTACATATGGTAAATTCAATGAAACTTCATTACCAGAAGGAACATTTAATGGATATATTCCAAGAGAAATTAAAACTAGTTGGTCTGATTATTTAATGAAATATTATCGTCCTGGTTTCACTACTAATACACCTGATGTAGATATTACATCTGATGTTGTTATTGAAGAAATTTTTGGACAAGATGCAAGTTTAATTCCTGCACCTACTGTATTCATTAAATTATTTGGTGACAATATTAGTGGTCCATTCTATGATTGGAAAGAAATTGGAACTGATGCAGATGGAAACACAATTAACCGCGCTCATTTCTCAATTACAACTACTATTAGTGAATACGATGAAAATGGAAATGTAGATCAAGAAGCATTTAATGAATTTGCAAATGTAATTATTGCTGCATTACAAAACGAAGGGTTTACTTTAGATATGGCTAATTCACAATTTGTCAGTCGTAATAATCGTTACATTTGTATGATTAATGATGATGTTCAAATCGTTATTGAAAATAATGGTACAAAATATTTCTGGATTACATTCTATGTTACAGGAGACTGGACTTTAAATAGATAATTAATCTTAAAGAAAGCGAGGGAAAATTGTGAATAAAAAAAATATATTCGCTTTAATTTTACTAGCTTTAATGTTATTAGTTTCTAGTTGTGATGGGAATAATGAAAATCCAAATACAAAAACTCCTGAAAAATGTGAAACACACATTGATTTAAATAATGATAATATTTGTGATAATTGTGCTACAACAATTGAAACAAATATAAAAACTCCTTATATTCCTGTTATTGAAGTTACAGCAGTTAAGGAAAAAATTTCTTTAAAAGATACTGAAGTTTTAAATTATAATTACAAAACATTATTTGAAATTAGTAGTGATGGGAAGAAGATACCTGTTGTTGAATCATATCTTGATTTATCTCAGGTATCAGATGCCCCAGGCACTTTTGAAATTGTTTGTACTTATGAAGATAAAACTGCTAAAGTTTCTGTAGAGGTTATTGAAACAATATATGAAGTTATTTTAACAGTTGATGAAATCACGATTAATAAAACCCTTGTAGAAGAATATGATTACTTAAGTTTATTTACTGCAAAAATTGATGGTGTTTTAATTGATATAACTTCTAGTATGATTGAAAGTAATGTTAGTACTGAAGCAGGAAGATATGAGTTTAAAGTTACTAATAACAAAGTTAGTAAAACTTTAATTGTAAATGTTACAAATTTAAACAAGATTGAAATAATAAATACCTACACTGATGTAGAGATTTATTTAAATGAATTAGAAAATTTTGATTTTACTACTTTATTTAGTGTTTATGTTAATGATGAAGCAGTAGAAGTTTCCTTAGATATGATTGATATTTCTGCTTTAACTGATGTAGTTATAGGAGAAAGTTACGATATCAGTTTAACTTGTGTTACAGATGAAAATGAATTAACAAAAACTATTAAAGTAAAAATAATAGAAGCAAAAGAGCTTACTATTTCTGCTAAAAATTTGGTTATTTATCCAAATGCAGAGTACATTGATTTATGTACGCTATTTGAAATTAAATATGGAGATGAAATTATACCTGTTAAAAACGAGATGATTTCAGGAAGTATTAATTACACTACTGTTGGAATAAATGAAATCACTTTAAATTATAATGGTAAAACTGCCACATCTACTGTAGAAGTTAAAAAAGGTGTAGTTATAAACCATCGTTACACTGATACAATTACTATAAAGAAGGGGACAAATAAAAAATCTTATTTCTTTGCAAATGATTTTATCGTTGTTGTTAATGGTGTTGAAATGAAGTTCATTTCAGACGAATATCTAGATACAAGTGCAGTTGATTTTGATACAGTAGGTACATATGAAGCTAAAATAACTATTCCTTACAATGAAAATCGTGTAGGGTTAAGTGGAGTTAAATTTACTTATTATGAAGAAACAATCAGTTATGTAGTTGTTGAAAATGAGTATGAAATTACAATTTTAAAAGATTTGGTTGAGCTAGAAGAAGGCACAACTGAATATGACGTTTATAAAAATATTAAGGTTAGAATTAATAATCGTAATCAAACATTAACTGAAATTCCTGAATATGCAAGTGTTATCGCTTGTTATGTCGAGTTAAGATCAGACGCGATTGATTTTACAAAACCAGGAATTCAAAAAGTTGAAGTAGCCATTTATGTTAATGGTCCTAATAATGATCCAGTAATTGTATCATATGATTTAGTAGTAGCTACTAGCATAACTGTAGAGAAAGTTGATAAAGTAATTTATACTGGCGAAACATTATTTACGCGTGATTTGTTTAAAATTATTAATGGTAAAGACGAAGTAGAAGTTACTAATGATATGATTGATGGTCATGTAAATATGTTTAAACCAGGTGTTTATTATGTTAAGTTAGAATATTCTGGAATTGAAGTTACATCAAAAGTAGTAGTTTTAGATAGATATATTTTAGGAACTTATAAGACACTTCAAACATCAATTCCTGTTAAATCTACTAATGAAAGTGATGAAGAAGTTGTAACACCAGGTAAGATTTTATCTAATTTAACTATTAATGAAGATGGAACAATTAAAATTGGTAATAGAACTGCTCATATTATCAATGCAATAGATGAAAATACATTTATTGTAAAATTAATTTCTTATGAATATACATTATATTATAATGATGGAATTATTATTTTAAATCCAGAAAATAATATTAGACTTGAATTTAATGAAGATAAGAGACCTTTAATTTATTTCAATTCTGATATATGGCAAGTAATGGATATCCTTACAGTAAATAATAAGGAAACGCATGTTTTGTCTGCATCTTATCCAAGTTATTCAATTGATGTATTTAAGATTCAATCTAAAGTGGATTATTCGCAAAAATGGTATGGATTAAAAGTTGAGATGACTAGTAAAATGAATTCTGATACTATTTACGAAGTTACTTGGGGTGAAGTTAAATTTGATGATGATTTTGTATATGATATTAATAGAGAATCATTCCTAACATTAAACAACATCCGATACAATTTTAAAATCGGAGCTAATAAAACAGCTAAAATTTTAAAAGAAGAAGATACAAAAAAATATGCTAATATGACATTTAATGGTTTATATAACGGTCAAGAAGCTACTTTATATGTTGATCATTATGGAGCATATACATTCTTTGTTAATTCTGAGAAAGTATTCTATATTAGTTCTTATGACTTAGAGCAATTAAAAGTTGGCGGTCAAGATTTTGAAAATGATACAGTGTTGTTATACAATTTCAATGAAGTATATTCTTATCAATTTTCCTTAAATTTAGATGATCTTACATTTGAATTT
The DNA here is from genome assembly GCA_045126355.1 of Anaeroplasmataceae bacterium. Classification (GTDB taxonomy): domain Bacteria; phylum Bacillota_I; class Bacilli_A; order Acholeplasmatales; family Anaeroplasmataceae; genus CAZSIA01. The sequence goes on from JBGVOE010000103.1 coordinate 39,751, forward strand.
GTTGATAAAGAATTAACTTTTGGTAAATATTGTTATGATAATTTGATGTTCTTCTTTGACGGATATGGTAGTGGTATTTTTAAAGATGATATGAAATCTTATTATGAATATCCTTTCAATTATACAGTTAATGAAAAAGAAATTGAATTAAAGTTTATTAAACCTGAAGATGATTTTACATACGGTGAAGTAATCAATTTATATTTAGATGATTTTGGTAACTTATTAACAATTGGTTCTTGTCTAAAAGATGAATTAATTGGTATTAAGTTTGAAAATCAAGTTATAACAGATGGCGCTATAATTCGTGTTAATACAACTAAAATTGGTAAAAACACAGATAATAACGCTAAAAAAGAATTATACGCAAGTATAGAAATTATTACTAAAGATGGTATAGTTACAGGTGATAGTATTAAAAACTATGTTAATACATCAGCTATCAGATTTAGTGTTCCAGGATTTTACCAATTCTCTATTACTGTAGATTTAAATGGAACAACTCTTACTAGCTATTACGGTTTAGAGGTTATTGATTCAGTTTATGAAGGTAATGTTTTAATTGGAGAGTATAATGCTGTTATTGATGCAAGCACTAAGTTATCAATTGATAAATATGGTGTTTGTTATATAGTTTATGCTGGTAAAACATATGAAGGAATGGTAAAAATATATGAAGATAATACATTTATTATTAATGCATTCGATAGCCTAAGAAATAGTGTTATGGTTACAGGTGAGTTGTTAAAAAATGGAATCATCAGTGTACGTTCAACTGGTGCTGTAACATTTAATGAAGTTTTAACAACTGGTGCTGTTGAAGAAATAGGTTGTGAAGGTTTAATTCTAAGAATGATTTTAATTAATGAAGAAAAAACTTTTGTTCTATCAGAGCATAAATTAAGTTTTGGTTCATTTGTAGAAATGCAAATTTTAGAAGGAATTAGTGTTTTTGAAAAAGATACTATTATAAGTCTAAAAGGTGAAAAAGAAGTTGTTGTAAAAATTAGAGCCTGGGATAATTTACATTCTGGATTAATTCCTAGTGATGGATATCGAGGAATTTATTCATCTAATGGATTAAACGATATTTTTGTAGATGGTTTTGGGAACGTTAAGTATAATGATTTATTTGGTACATACGATTTGAATAGAAATGTAATTACAGTTATGACGGAAACTGAAACATTTGTTTTACGTTTAAACAAAGACTCAGCAACTTATGAAAAAATTGATATTGAACTAAATAATACCTTAGTTGAGGGAAAATCATACTCAAGTTCTTACATTTATTATTGTTCAGATTATGCATATAATGCTAACACAACTTTTGTGTTTAAAGCAAATGGTGTTGTTGTAGTAAAATCATCTTCAGCTGATCATGACTCAGGTGATGATATGTGTTCAAATGATACTTATTCACCAATTTTTGCAACGCTAGAAGGAACTATGGGTACATATATAGTAATCGGAAATAAAATAACAGTTGTTATTAATGAAATAGAATTTGTGTTTAAAATTTCAAACGTTTTAGATGTGCAAGAAATTATTTGCATTTCAACAAATCTAGATACTGATTCTCACGGATATTTCGGTGAGGATACTATCTTTATTTTATAAATACAAAGGGAGGAATATAGAATGAAGTTAAAAAGTATAATGATTTTACTTATTTGTGCTGTCATTACTGTTGTGGTAAGTGCTTGTAATACACATGAACACAATTATTCATCTTATGCTTTAGTAACTAATCCTACTGAAACTAATGTAGGTAGTGCTAATGCTTCATGTGAATGTGGTGAAAGTACAACAATTGAAGTTCCAACTTTATCAAATGAAGAAGTATGGACATTAAAATCAACTACTAATTCTACATGTACTGTAGCTGGTAGTAAAGTATATGAATCAATTTATGGAAGTGTAACAGTAACATTAGATTTACTTCCACATGAATATACTTCATATGAATTAGTAGTAAACCCTACTTTAGAAGAAGTAGGAAGCGCTAAAGTATTATGTGCTTGTGGTGCTGATAAAACTGTAGAAGTTCCAGCTTTATCAAATGAAGAAGTATGGACATTAAAGTCAACTACAGATTCTACATGTACTGTAGCTGGTAGTAAAGTATATGAATCAATTTATGGAAGTGTAACAGTAACATTAGAATTATTAAAACATGAATATAATACTTATTCATTAGTTACAAATCCAACATTAGATACAGTAGGTAGTGCTACTGCAACATGTGCTTGTGGAGCAAGTACAACAGTAGAAGTTCCAGCTTTATCAAATGAAGAAGTATGGAATATGACTTTAGTTGCTGCTGATTATAATAAAGCTGGTAGCAAAACATATACATCCGTTTATGGGCAAGTTATTGTTAGTGTAGCTAAATTAGTTGCTCCTTATGATGGAAAATCTTATGTTTCTTTAAATATTGAACCAGCTGTTGATGGTGTTTATAAAAATGGTGTAATTACTCCTGGTGATACTTGGAGCACACATACTATTACATTTGATGAAAATGGTCGTGGACAAGGTTCTGCTTATCCGTTTAGAGGATACTTTGAAATTTCAATGGTAGATCCTACAACTGGTAAAATTGTGATTGTTAAATATGATTTAAAATCTTCTGGCGAAACTGATGCAGATGGAAATACTATTTATGTTAAAGATTTAGAAAGCACTCCAAAAACTTTCAATGCTTATGTTGATATGGAAACTGGTATTATTGTTTGTGAAGCTGAACAATTTGCAGAAATTAACTTAATGGTTCCATTTGAAAGTATCAAACGTAGCGACGTTAAAGCTTCTGCATGGACAAACTCTTTAGCTATGACTTATACTGATTTAAATGGTGTAGAACACAATATTTATGTTTATAAAGGTATTAGTTATTTTGATGTTAAGTTCTTAGATAGAGAAGGTAACGAATTAACAGGTGATGCTTGCTTTAATTCTTCATTAGTAAATATTAAAGATGATAGTAATGTAGTTATTGAAGTGTTTGCATTCAATGGTGAAAAACTTGTAGTTGCTGACGGTTTACAAGGAAGTTATACAAATGGTGAAGATACTATCATTGTATCTGGAGCTGGTATAGCCACATTTAATGGTATGGAAGCTACATACGTTATTAATAGTGATTCTAATATTGGCGTATATACTTCTGATAGTTATTACGAAGTTACATTAAATAAAGAAAGTAATACATTTGAATCAATTAAACCAATGGTTACTATTGATTTCAATACATCTGATAAAGTAGTAGTTGATGGTGTAAGTGTTAATAAAAATATGGCTTATGTATTACCAATTCCAGCTTGTGAAACACATGCATTTAAAGGTTGGTTCTATGATAGTGCATGTACAATGGCAGTTGAAGCTACATTTATTCCTACAGAAAACACAACTTTATATGCTTCTTGGAAAGAAAAAGTAGTTATTACTTTAGTCGGTGTTTTAGAGGGAGATTCAACTACATTGTATTTAGGTGAAGGTGATATTATTGGTGAGTTCTTACCTGTGTATGGTGTTGAACACACTATTGGTAAAAAATTTATCGGTTGGTTCTTAGATGAAGGATTTGAAATTAGTTTACCTGAAGAAGCAGAGGTAACTGCAGAAGATACTGGCATCGTTATTTATGCTTGCTGGGAAGATGTACCATCATATTATGGTACTTACTTTGGTGCTAATACATTTGGTGATGGTAATACACGTACAACTAACACTACATTATCTATTGATGAAAATGGTACTATTAGTGGTAAATGGACTGGTGTTGTAAACTCATATGATCCTACAACTGGTATTATTAGTTGGCATAAGACAAACGAAGATACTGTACGTTACTTCTGGTTTGATCCTATTCATGGTGTAATAGTTACTTCATATGGTTCTCAACAAAATATTGGTGGTGACTTCTTTACATTTAGTAGAAATTGTACTTCTGGTTCAAAAGATATGGTTGATAGAAGATTAACTAGCAGTCCAGAGGTTCGTTTAATTAGTGTTTTAGCTGATGATAAAACTCCTGTTTTAGTTTTAGTTTACAATGAAAATTTATATTCAAATATTTCAATTGAAGGTACAACTGGTTTATTAACTACAATTGATGAAGTTAAAAATGATAGTAGAGTAATTATTAAAGATAAAGACGGTAATGTTATTGTAGGTGTTGCTGCTGCTGATAGAGACTTTAGTAAATCAACTACTAACTTAGTACTAGATAAATATTATGGAACTTATTCAAATGGTTCTGAAGAAATTTCATTAGATGGTCGTGGTGGTGTTGTATATGGTGAACTAATAGGTACTTATAGCGCTGCTCTTGAAGGTTCTTCATATCAATTAGACGTATATTTAAATAACAAGACAGAATATTATGAATTAACTATAGATGGTACTTCATTTGCAATGACTAAACCAATGGTTACAATTACATTTGTCACAGGTGAAGGTCATAGTATTGTTGAAAGTCAATCATTTAATAAAAATATAGTTGCAAACTTACCTATATTAAATGAAGATGGTTATGTATTTAATGGTTGGTTTGTTGATGCTGAATTTACTGAAGAAGCAACTAATTATATTCCAACTTCTGATGTAACTTTATATGCTAAATTCTCTGCTCCAGTCACATTAACAATTAATTATTGTGATGATATAACTGGCGCTAATATAATCACATATTCATTTGGTGATGTTGCTACAGTTGATAACCCTATTAGAGATGGCTATGTATTTGATGGTTGGTACACTTCAAGTACATATGAAGAAAATACTTTATGGACATCAGGTAGTGTATTAGAAACTAGTGTTGTTATTTATGCTAAATGGAAAAATGCTCCAAAATATGTAGGTACATATTATGGTGCTGAGGTGTATGGTAGTGATGAAGGAAGTGTTTCAGCTAATAAATATTTAACAATTGATGCTGCATTTAATATGACAAGTTCTAGAAGCAGTGGTACTATTTTACCTGATTCATACGATCCTGAAACTGGTATTTTAAAATATGCATATGATTCATATTATGGTATGGAAGAACATATGTTATTATTCGTTCAATATAACGGTTTAGATATTATTATTATGAACTGGACAGGAAGTAAAACTGACCCTGTTTCTAACGATATTTTCATTTTTGTAAAAGGTGCTACATCTTGTACATATGATAGCGTGGCAGATGAAAACGGACATAAGAATCAAGCTGCATGGAACTCTAAAAACGAAAGAGTTGTTACTTTAACATTTGACTTTGGTAATGTTACTTTCTATGTTGATTCAAATACAAATGAAGTTTATGGAAATGTTAATGTTAAAGATGCTTCAGGTAACGTTTTAAAAGCTGGTGCTATCTTAGATGCTAATGTAAGTTTATTTACAATTTATGATGAAAACAATGAAGTGATTCGTGTTTATGGTAAAGATGATAATAATAAAATTGTTGGTTTAGATGGATTCCAAGGAACATATACAAATGGATTAGATACATTAGTTGTTGATGGTGTAAAAAATGTTAAATTAAATGATGTAACTGGTACTTATAATATTGTAAGTGATTCAACATACACATTAGAAGTATTTGCTAATGAATCTTATTATGAAGTTACATTGGATCAAACTACAATGACATATACAATCAATAAACCAATGGTTGAATTTGTATTTGATACAAATGGTGGTACAATTGATGGAGAATTAACTGTATCAGTAAATAAAAACATTGAAATCACTTTACCAACTCCAGTTAAAGAAGGATTTGTATTCAAGGGATGGATGGTTAATGAAACTGTAGTTTCAAATAATTATGTTCCTACTGTAGATACTGTGTTCGTCGCAAAATGGAGTGGTTCTGTTAATGTTACATTTGTAATGAATAATGGTAGCGAAAATGTTGTATTAAGTGTTGAAACAGGAACAGCTGCAACTATTGAAAAACCTGTTTATGAAGGTTATACATTTGCTGGATGGTTCTTAGATGAAGCGTTAAGTGAAGCTTATAATAATGAAGCAATTACTGAAACTACAACGTTCTATGCTAAATGGATGTTAACTCCTAAATTTGTAGATTCTTATAAGGGTGTTGAAGTTTGGGGCTCAAGTGGAACCGGAAGTATAAGCGATAACAAGACAGCTAGTATTAATGAAACGTTCTATTTGAATGGTGGTAAATCTGGTCAAATTGATGCAAGTTCATATAATCCTTTAACTGGTATATTCACTTATTCTTCTAGTAATTATTTAGGATTATTCATAACTAATAGTAATTATAAATTCTTATTCTTAAATTACAGTCAAAGTTCAGACGATGTTATTAAAGGAACTGATTATTACTTCTATGTAAACGCAACTACAACAAGTTTTGTTACTCAATATATTTGGAATAGTGGTTGTGAAAGAATCGTTGAATTAACTGTTGATGGAAATCCAATGCTATTCTATATTAATTCAAATGAAAACTTATTCATGCCTTGTGTTGCAATAAAAACTTTATTAGGTGAATCATTAAATACTTCTGATTTAGCTAATGCTTCATCACTAGTGATTACATTTGAAGGTAATGTTATTAAACAATATGCAAAAGAAGGATCTAACTTTGTAGAGTTAGATGGATTCCAAGGAACATATTCAGGTGAATTAGGTACTGTTACATTAGATGGTGCTGGTACTGCAATTGTTGATGGTGTAAATGGTACTTATAAAGTAGTTGATTCAGTAATTGAAATTACTTTTAACTCTATAACTAAAACAGTAACTGTTTCTGATAATGCTTATACATGTGTATTAGATGCAACTGCTGGTACTTATACATATAATGGTAATGTGTTTGTTTCAACAGGTGATGGTAACTGTACTTTTAATGGTGTAAGTGGAACTTATACTAAAGATGGTATGAATGTAACTTATACAGTTTCAGGAAACGCATCTACAATTTTATTAAATAGTGATGGTACATATTCAGAAAAATCTATCTTTGCAGGATTAACATTTACAGGTTCTTATTACGGTGAATGGGATGAATACTATAATTCTTTAAGAGTAGTATTTGATGATTCTACAACAATTAGTGGTGTTATATATTCAGGTTCAGGAACTTCTTATTACTTTAACTTTACTGGTGAATTAGTTGGTACAACATTAACATTAACTATTACTAGTGCGGTTGATAGAGGTCTTGTTGGAAAAACTATTGTATTTGAAATTAATGGTTCAACTATGACTGTTTCAGCAGATTCAACAATTAATAGTAATGTTTATACATTCAAAAATAATGGTTCTGTTTCTTGTGATGGATTTTCATTATAATTGTTTTATAATAAATAACATTATTAAATAAAATTATCCTCTAACCTTATTTGGTTGGAGGATTTTTATCTATTAATTAAGAAAATCTTAATTAAATTAAATATCTTGTCATATAAGTGCTCTTTTTAACATTTAAAAGTCAAATATCATAAAATATGTATTAGTATTTTAATATTTATTCTTTTTTTTATTTTGCTTTGTGATAAAATTATAATAGCGAGGTATTTGTATTATGGAAAATATTAACCGTATTGAAAGAAGAGATGACAGAATCTCTGTTATGGAAAAACTATTTAGTTATGATATGAACAATGAATTTATCCTATTAAATCCTGTGGATGATTATAGTGAGTTTGTAACTGAATTAGTTAATTTTGTTTGTGTGAATAAAGACAAGGTTGATGAAGTTATTAAAAATTCATTAGTTAATTATAAACTTAATCGTCTTTCTTATGTAGACCGTGCAATTATTCGTATGGCTACTGCGGAAATGATGATGGGTACTGCGGTTGCGGTTGTAATTAATGAAGCTTTAGAAATTGTTAAGGTTTATTCAGACCAAGGTGATGGAAACGCAGTTCGTTTCATCAATAAAGTTTTAGATAACGTAAGTAAAAATATAGAAAGATAGTGATAGTATGGCTAATGAAAAGACTTATTTAACAGTCACAGCCCTAACTAAGTATATTCGCTATAAGTTTGATAATGATGTCCACTTAACTAGTGTCTTATTAGAAGGGGAAATTTCCAATTTCAAAAGACATTCAAGAGGACATTTTTATTTCACTTTAAAAGACCAAAATGCCCAAATCAGTGCGACCATGTTTGCAAGTGAGGCCAAAAAGGTTTTATTTGAACCTAAAGACGGGATGAAGGTTTTAGTTAAGGGAAGTGTGAGTGTTTATGAACCTCAAGGAACTTATAGTATAAACATTACTGAAATGGATGAAAAAGGAATGGGTTCTTTATATTTAGCTTATGAAAAGTTAAAGAAAGAATTACATGAAGCAGGTTATTTTGATCCTTCTCATAAAAAGAGGATTCCTTCATTTCCAAAAGCTATTGGGGTAATTACAAGTCCAACAGGTGCGGCAGTAAGAGACTGTATTAATACTATCAAACGTCGATTTCCTTTAGCTAAGATTTATGTTTATCCAGCTTTAGTTCAAGGTGAAGATGCTAAAAATAGTGTTGCTAAATATATTGAATTAGCTAATAAACAAGGTCTTGTTGATGTTCTTATTGTAGGTAGAGGTGGAGGAAGTATAGAAGACTTATGGGCATTTAATGAAAAGATTGTTGCCATGGCTATTTATAATTCAAAACTACCTGTTATTAGTGCCGTAGGTCATGAAACAGATTTTACTATTGCTGACTTTGTTGCAGACGTTAGAGCCGCTACACCAACAGCTGCTGCAGAAATTGCAACACCAAATTTAGTAAATTTAAAAGAAAATGTAAATATATATTTGAAAAGATTAAATCAAGGTATAAATGTTGTTATTGATAACTATAAAAAACAACTTTTATATTTAGATCAAAGACTTGAAGCGTTAAGTCCAATTAATAAGTTAGATAATCTTTATCAAAAGAAATTAGAATATGATAGATTTCTTGATTTAAGAATTAAGCAAATTTTAAATGATAAAAAACATATACTTGATTTAGAGTATAATCATTTATTAGCTAATAATCCTATAAATAGATTAGAGGCTGCTTATCGTGAGTCAACAGAATATATGAACTTAATTGATATTAAATTTATGAAAGTATTAGAAAATAAAGCAAGCGAACTAAGTTTATATACAGAAAAATTAAAGGTTCTTAATCCATTATCAATTATGGAAAAAGGATTTAGTATCGTTTATAAGGATAATAAAATTGTTAAAAGTGTAAATGAATTAAAACCAAATGATAAAGTTTCTATTAAACTGATTGATGGGTCTAAGAATGCCGTTATTATGGAGGAATAAATTATGGAAAATAAAGATATGACTTTTGAAGAATGCTTAAAGCAATTAGAAGAAATAGTAGCAAAATTAGAAAGTAAAGATATTAGTTTAGATGATGCTGTTAAGTATTATCAAAAAGGATTAGAATTATCAAAACGTTGTTATGAAATTTTTAATCAAACTCAAGAAGTAATTGTTAAAAAAGTTGAAGGAAGTATTATTACTGATTTTAATCAAGAATAGAGGCGAGATTACATGTTTGATATAAAAGAGATCAAGGATCCAAGCTTTATAAAAAAACTTAATATTAAAGAATTAGAAGCTTTGGCCTTTGATATTCGTGAATTTATTATCAAAAATGTTGCAGCAACAGGTGGCCATTTAGCGTCTAATTTAGGTGTAGTAGAACTTACAATTGCTCTTCACTATGTATTTGATAGTCCGACTGATAAATTTATATTTGATGTAGGACATCAATCATATGTACATAAAATACTAACTGGTAGAGCAAATGAATTTCATACATTAAGAAAATTAAATGGTATAAGTGGTTATATTAGTAAAGATGAAAGCGTCCATGATATTTGGGAATCTGGTCATAGTTCAACCTCAATTAGTGCTCAAGCTGGTTTAATATCAGCTATGGAGGCTACTAATACAAAAGGACGTGTTATTTCTTTAATTGGAGATTCTAGTATCGCCAATGGAATTGCTTTTGAAGGATTAAATTATTTAGGACAATATCAAGATAAAAATCCAATTATTATTTTAAATGATAATAAGATGGGAATTAACCGTAGTGTTGGTGCTATGAATCGCTTTTTAAATGGACTACGTGGTTCTAAGGGTTGGCGCAAAGTTCATGGTGTTGGGCAAAAAGTATTACCTAATTGGTTAATGACATTTTCTCATAAAGTAAAACGTGGGATTAAAGGATTTATTCAAAGAGATAATATTTTTGAAGATTTAGGCTTTGATTATTACGGACCATATGAGGGAAATAATATTAAGGGTCTAATTAAAATATTACAAAGAGTAAAAAGTAACAATACTCCATGTATTATTCATTTAATTACAAGAAAAGGTCAAGGATATAAGCCGGCAGAAATGAATATGACTGGTTTTCATGGTGTAGATGGATTTGTTCCTGAAACAGGTGTAATAAATGAAAATAAGGTAGATATTTCATTTACTGAAGTAATTGCTAATGAGCTTGTTAAATTAAGAGAAGAAGTAGAATTTAAGTTAATATCTCCAGCGATGATTTCATCAAGTAAGTTAACAGAATTTGCTAAACTATATCCAAATGACTCTATCGATTGTGGGATTGCTGAAGAACATGCCGCAATTATGTCAGCTGGTATGGCGCTTGGTGGTTTAAAAAGTGTTTTAATGATGTATTCTACATTTGCTCAACGCGCTTTTGACCAATTGTTAAATGATATAACACGTCAAAATTTAGATGTCTTATTATTACTTGATAGAGCTGGAGTTGTTGGTAAAGATGGACCAACTCATCAAGGAATATATGATTTAGCAATGTTACAACTTATGCCAAATATCAAAATTATGATGGGAAAAGATGCTGCAGAAGCTAAAGGATTATTAGAGTATGGTCTAAAAACAAAAGGGCCTATTGCCTTAAGATATCCAAAATTAAAAACAGTTGAAATGGATAAGACGGTTATTTTAGATGAAAAATGGGAAATAGTCTTAGAAGGTAGTAAGGGATATTTAATTTCCTACGGTCCAGATGTAGTAAGATTATGTAGACTTGTCAAAGAAAATGATTTAGATTTAACTGTTATTAATGCACGCTTTATTAGACCATTAGATATCGAAATGTTAGATATGATTGCTGGTAGCAATAAACCAATTTTAATCTATGAACAAGTCGTTGAGTCATCAAGTTTAGCTATGATGATTTCATATTATTTTACAAAACAAAAATACAACAATAGCCTAATTCATAATATGGCTTTTAACAACAATCAAATAATTACACATGGAGATATATCTGAAGTATTAGATTACTACAATATGGGTGATTTAGATATTTTAGATAAAATTAAAAACATATGGAAAGATTAGATGTATTTTTAGTTAATAATGGCTATTTTCAATCAAGAGAAAAAGCTAATCAAGCTATAAAAAAAGGCTTAATAGAAGTAGATGGTAAGGTTATTAATAAACCTGCATTTAATGTTAACACGGAAAATAAGATTGTTGTATTAGATGTTATGTTAAAATACGTTAGTTGGGGCGGAATGAAATTAGAACGCGCTATTAATTATTTCAACTTAGATTTCAAGGATAAAGTTGTATTAGATATAGGTGCATCAACTGGCGGCTTTACTGATTGTGCCTTACAACATGGGGCAAAATGTGTATACGCTGTAGATGTTGGAAGTAATCAATTAGATTTAAAATTAAGAGCGGACTTTAGAGTTCATTCTTATGAAAATACAAATATTTGTGACTTTGATGTAGATGTTAAATTTGATTATTTAGTAATGGATGTATCTTTTGTTTCTATTACAAAAATAGTTCCATATTTACTTAAATTTATGAATGAAGATACAAAATTTGTATGTTTATTTAAACCACAATTTGAAGTGGGAAAAGTTAAAATGAAAAACGGAGTAATTAAGGATCCTAAAATTCATAAAGAAGTAGTTACTATGTTAGTTAACTATATTACTGAATTAGGATTATACGTTAATGATTTAACTTATTCAACACAAAAAGGAAAAAGTGGTAATATCGAATATTTGGCTTTAATAAGCCGTAATAATAATGTGAAAAAGTATAATATTTCAAACATTATAAAAGAATCACACGAGATGTAGGTGAATGTTATGTTACAGATGGTACGTGTTAAAAACTTTGCGATTATCGAAGATATTGAAGTTAACTTTAATAAAAATATGACTGTATTAACTGGTCAAACAGGTGCGGGGAAATCTTTAATTATCGACGCGATTAGTTTAATTTTAGGAGCTCGCGCTGACTTAGATATGATTCGTTATGGTGAGACTGAGTCAACGATTACTGCGGTATTTAATGAATTATCTATTGATGCTATTGAGTGTATTAATAATTTAGGCTATAATTTCAATTCCGAAATCACAATTACACGTGTTATAAGTAATACTGGTAAAAATGTTATTAAAGTAAATAATCAAAATGTTACCTTAAACCAATTAAAACAAATCGGTCTATATTTAGGAGATATTCATGTACAACATGACACATATCGATTAATTAATAAAGATAATTATTTATCTTTTTTAGATGATTTTAAAGATAAAACTTTCTTAAATCATTACAATAATTATCAGGTTAAGCGTATTAAATATTTAGACGCTTTAAAAAAATATAATGATTGCTTAAAGAAAAGTAAAGATTTAAGTAATAAGTTAGAGTTTTTACAGTTTCAAAAAGAAGAATTAGAAGCTTTATCTTTAGAAGAAGATATTGATTTAAAATTAGAAGCTGAAATTGAAAAATTAAGTAATTTTGATAAGATTTTTACAAACTTAAATGAAGCTTATCAAAAAATTAGTGATGATGTCTTTAATTTAGATAGTTTATATGAAGCAGCAATGAACTTAGGTAAAATCAAAGAATTTGACCCAGAGTATACCTCTAATCATGAGGCTCTGCTTGATGCGTATTATCAAATTGAAGAAATTAAGAGTTACTTATATAAAGCAAAAGACGCACTTGATTTTGATCCAGATTATTTAGATGATTTAAATTCAAGATTATATGAAATTAATAAAGTTAAAGAAAAATATAAGATGAGTGTTAATGAACTTATTAAGTATTTAGCTGATATTACTTTAGAGCTTTCTTTAATTACTAATTTTGATGAAGCAATAAAAGAGTTAAAAAATGATATCATTATTAAGCATCAAGACTTAGTTAAAATCTCAAATACACTTCGCTCATATAGAGAGAAAAATGCAAGACGTTGTGAAAAAGCAATTGTAAAAGAATGTGTTGATTTGGATTTAGCACATACTAAATTTGAAATCGTCTTTAATGAAGTAGATTTAACTGATCCATTTAATAGTTTGATATTCTTAGAAAATGGAATTGATGTTGTTGATTTTTATATTTCATTTAATATTGGTGAACCAGTTAAACCATTAAATAAAGTTGCCTCTGGCGGAGAGTTAAGTAGAATTATGTTAGCTTTTAAAGCTATCTATTTAGAAAAAAATCCACTATCATTTATGGTATTTGATGAAATTGATTCAGGTGTAAGTGGCGTTACAGCTAGAAAAATAGCGATGAAGATGCATGAGATTAGTAAGCGTACTCAAGTCTTAGCTATAACTCATTTAGCTCAAGTAGCTGCGATTGCTGATACGCAACTTTATATTGCAAAGGAAGAAGAAAGTAAAAGAACTAAAACAGTTGTTAAACAATTATCATATGATGAAAGAATTACAGAAATTGCCATTATGTTAAGTGGTATGGAATTATCAAGTGGTATATTACAAACAGCTAAAGCTCTACTAGATTCTTTTAAGGAGTAGTTATGAGAGAGTTAAAAATAGGCGGTATATATAAACACTTTAAAGGAAATTTATATAAAGTTATTAATGTAGCTTTTGATTCTGAAACAAAAGAAGAAGTTGTAATTTACGAAAATTTAGAATCAAACTCATTATGGGTAAGAAATAAAGAGATGTTTTTAAGTGAAGTAGATCACGAAAAATATCCTAATGTAGCTCAAAAATATCGTTTTGAATTAGTAGAATAATTATTATAACACGCAAAAAATGCGTGTTTTTTTATTTTAAAAAAATTATATTCACTTCCATTTTCTTAACATTATTTTTTTCTTAAATTAGTAAAAAATATATAAGAAAGGAGGTGATTTTTTGAAAAAAATATTTTTCCTGATTTTATTACTTTTCTTTTTATTATTTACTAAAGACGCTAATGCTTATACATTAAAAAGTGAAACTGATAAAGTTTATTTAGGTGGAGAAACTGTTGGTTTAAAGTTAAACACCGGAGTAAAAGTTATAAAGACATTCGCGATTGTTGAAGGAATAAATTTACTTAAACCCTGGGATGAAGCTGGAATAATGGAAGAAGATATAATTCTTTCTTATAATGGAGTAGAAATTAAATCAACAAAAGATTTACTTAATGCTATACATGATAATAAAGATAAATTAGTTCCTCTTATTATTTTAAGAGGCGAAAAAGAAATAAAGACAAATATTAAACCAGTTATAAAAGATGATGCTTATTCTTTAGGTATTTATGTAAAGGATAATGTATTAGGTGTCGGAACACTTACTTATGTTATTCCACAAACAAATGTCTTTGGTGCTTTAGGACATAAAATAGAAGGAGCTAAAAACATTGGTGGAGAGATGTTTGAAGCAACTGTAACTGGAATTAAAAAAGGTAGTGTTGGTGAAGCAGGTAGTAAACAGGCGACAATTAAGACCAAAAACATTGGAGTAATAGAGAAAAACACTATCACAGGATTACATGGAGTTTTTAACGGATATAAAAATGATTCAAAATTAATTAGTATAGCTAAAAAAGAAGAGGTTCATACGGGAAGTGCCCAAATTGTAACATGTATTGATCGTAACATTGTTGAATACTTTGATATTGATATAATTAATATCACAAAACAAAAATCAAAAGATATTAAAGGTATAAAATTTAAGGTTACTGACGAAAGATTATTAAACAAAACGAATGGAATAGTTCAAGGAATGAGTGGTAGTCCAATCATTCAAGATGATAAATTAATTGGAGCTGTCACGCACGTACTGGTAAATAATCCACACGAAGGCTACGGAATTTATATCGAATTTATGTTAGAAGATATGGGAATATTTTTAATGTAAAAATAAGAATTTACAACTAATTTACATAGCTAAAAAAATAATTTGTCATAACCTTCCTATTTAAGGAGTTGTTTGTTGCTTAATAAATTGTTCTATTTTAAGATAGAAGCATAAGGGAGGAAGAATTATGGCAAAAATTATCATAGCTGACGACAATAAAGATCTTAATAGTATGTTAAGTGAGTATCTTGGTAGTCAAAATAATTTATATGTAGACAAAACATTTACAACAGGAAAACAGGTTTTGTCATATTTAGAGAATAATTATGCTGATGTTTTATTGTTAGACATATTTATGCCTGATGTTGATGGAATAAGTGTATTAGAAGAGTTATCTAATAGTGCAAGTAGATATAAAAGACCTGGACATATTATCGTATTTTCTGCATTTACAAATGAAAAACTAATGTCTAGAGCAAGTTCGCTTGGAGCGGAATATTTTATCGTAAAACCAATTGAATTAAATAATGTTTTAAATATTGTAAACCAATTATTAAAACCACAAATTGTTAAAAATGGTGAAGTGGTTGCTTTAAATAAAGGTAAAGAAGAAGTTGATTTAGAAACAGAAATAACTGAAATACTTCACGAAATTGGTGTACCAGCACATATAAAAGGTTATCTGTATCTAAGAGAATCAATAACAATGGTTTATAATAATATTGAAATATTAGGTTCAATTACTAAAGTGTTATATCCAGTTGTAGCTAAAAAATTTAAAACGACATCTAGTCGAGTTGAACGTGCGATTCGTCATTCAATTGAAGTTGCTTGGAATAGAGGTAATGTTGATACTATATCACAAATATTTAGTTATACGATTTCTTATAACAAATCAAAACCTACTAACTCAGAGTTCATTGCAATGATTGCGGATAAATTAAGATTAGCTCACAAAGTATCAAGTATTAAAAAATAATGAAAAAAAAGAGTCTTCGATATTGAAGACTCTTTTTATCCTGCTAATCCGATTAATGCAAATACTAAACCTGCAGCAGCACCTGCTACTGTTAGAACTACTAAAGCCCAGATCACAATTTTACCAAATAATGATTCTGCTGGGTTTTTAATTTCACCTAATCCATCGCGATAAACTTTTTTAGTTTTCTTTTCATTAGCCATTTTAAATACCACCTTTTATGATATAATATTAAACGATTCAAGAATTATTATAATATATAATAAAGAAAAAAGGAAGTGGTTTTTTTGAAAAATAAAGCAAAAGTTATCTTTCATATCGATTTAAATCAATTCTTTTGTAGTGTAGCTATTATCAAAAACCCACGCCTTAAAGGAAAAGCGTTCGCGATAGGTAGAGAAAACAGTACGAAAGGTGTTATATCTACAGCTTCATATGAGGCAAGAAAATATGGTATTCATGCTGGTATGCCTCAAATAGAGGCAATCTCAAAATTACCTTCTTTAATTATTGTTGATTATGGTTATGAAATTTATTCTCATTATTCAAATTTATTTTTTAAATTAATTAAATCATATGTAAAAGATGTAGAACAAACTAGTATAGATGAAGGCTATATTGATGTAACAAGTATTACAATTGATGTTAATCGTCATCCATTAGATTTAGCTAAGGAAATTCAAACAAAAGCTTTAAAAGAATTAAACCTTCCTTGTTCTATCGGAATCGCTCCGACACTTTATTTAGCGAAGATGGCAAGCGATTTAAAAAAACCTTTAGGTATCACAATTTTACGTATTAGAGATATAGAAGAAATGCTTTATGATTTAGATGTAAAAGAAATCTTTGGAATCGGTAAAAAAACATATCCAATCCTTCATCAATTTAATATAAATACAATTCGCGATTTTATGGATATTAATAATGAGACAACTGTTAGAAAAATTGTTGGTTCTCAGTATGATTACTTTATAAGTGCTTTAAGTGGGAAGACGACAAACATTGTTGATCCTAATCGCTATAGTGAGCCTGAAAGTATTTCTAAATCAACTACTTTTGACTCACCTCTAGCTACTTATGATGATGTATTAAATAATTTATTTATATTAGCTGATGATGTTTTTACTCAACTTAAAGCTGCTAAAAAGAAAACTAAAACTATTACAATTACTTTAAGAGATACAAGTTTTAATACAATCACTAGAAGTAAAACAATTCCTGATTATACAGCTGATAAAACACTCCTTAAATATTATGTGGAAGATTTATTAGATGAAAATTACCAAAATGTTCCACTTCGTTTAGTCGGTGTAGGTTTTTCACATTTAGTTGATTTAAATAAAATAACTGAAGAGGTTACATTATTTAATTATCAAAGTATCTATGAAAAAGAAGAAGCGCTTCGAAATCTAATGAGTGACTTCGATAAGCGCTTCGGGAAAAATTCTTTATTTTTTGGTAAGGAATTAAAAGAAGATTAATTCTTCATTTAATATATTTTTATCTAATGTTTCTAAATATTTGATGACTTGTTCTACGATTATATTTGGAGTTGAAGCACCACTAGTAACATAGGCTTCATTATATAAAGATAGGTCATAATTTAGTAAATCACTTGCTCTTTCGATAGCTATTACAGTCTTCGCTTGAGCTTTTTCTTTTGCCACCGATACTAATTTGGCTGTGTTACTACTATTATAATCACCAACAACAACAATCAAATCAGTTTTAATATCGTATAATGCTTTTTCTCTTTTTGTAGTAGCAAAGCAAATGTTATTTTCTATAATGACATCTATTTTATTATCTTTTAATTCTTCATGAAATTTATTTATATAATCATGAGAAAGTGTTGTTTGATTAGTTACATAATATTTTTTATTTTTATTAATATTTTTAATCATATCAATATTATCAAGAAGCACTATTTTATCAGATTCTTCTAAAACGCCAATTGCTTCAGGGTGATTTTTCTTTCCGATATATAAAACTTCATACCCTTTATTGATATACTCAATTGCATTATCGTGAACTTTTTTTACATCAGGACATGTTGTATCTATTAAGTTGATATTTTTTGTTAATGCATAATCTCTAACTTTCCCGCTTACACCATGAGCTGATATTATAACTGTTCCATTATCTATATTTTCTAGTAGAGAAATCTTATCATTTCCCTCTAAAATAACTACACCCATATTTTTTAATTCATCACAAACAAATTTATTATGAATTATCATTCCTAGCAAATAAATTGGTTTTACTGTATTTGGATTATTTATAACTTCAATGCATTTTTTTAAAGCTAGGATAACACCCTTACAATATCCTTGTGGCATTATTTTATTAACTTTCATAACAATCACCGTTTTCATTATATATTTAATTTGAAAAAAAATCAAAATAATGTTATTATTTTAAAGGCGGAAGGTGATTTAGATGACATTCGATAATTACGAATTTAAAAAGTATATAGTTAATGCTATCAAAGATTTAGGATTTAAAGAATTATCAGCTATTCAAAAATTAGTTTTGGATAATGTTAGGTCTGATAAAAATATTATTGCGATGAGTAAAACAGGAAGTGGTAAAACACATGCTTTCTTACTTCCTATTTTTAATGATTTGACAGAAGAAGAAAAAAGTTGTCAAGCTGTAATTGTAGCTCCTACACTTGAGCTTGCACGTCAAATTTATAAAGTTGCTCAACACATTGCTTCATTTAGTCCAAATACTATTACAGTTAAAGCTTATTATGGTGGGACTGATATGGAAAGAGAAATGGAGAAGATTAAATCTAATCCTCCACAAATTGTTGTTGCAACACCTGGTAAATTAGTTGATTTAGCAATCGATGAAAATATTTTAAAAATCCATTTAGCAAAATACTTTGTAATGGATGAAGCTGATATGATTGCTGATAGTTTCTTAGAAGATGTATTTAAAATAAGTGAAAAATTTAAAGAAGCTAAGAAGATGGTCTTCTCAGCTACTATTAGAGAATCTTTAGAACCACTTTTAAGAAAATTTTTATCTAATACAATCACTTTAGAAGTAGAAAAGAAGGATGTATCTAGTTTAAAAATTGAACACTTCTTAATTCCTGTTAAATATCGTGATAAAGATAGTATGTTATTAGAATTAACACAAATTATTAATCCATATTTAGCGATTGTGTTTGCAAATAGAAAAGATGAAGCTCAAAGAATTTATGAATTTTTAAAGAGCAATGGTCTTAACTGTGTTGCACTTCATGGTGATTTAGATATCAGACAAAGAAAAAGAATAGTAAATGAAATCAATGCGCTTAAATATCAATATATTGTTGCTAGTGATATGGTTGCACGTGGAATTGATATTGAAGGAGTATCACATATTATTAACTATTCTTTACCTAAAGATTTTGAATTCTATATCCATCGTTCTGGAAGAACAGGAAGAATGTATATGGATGGAATTTGCTATTCATTCTATGAAATTGAAAATGAAGAATATTTATTAAATTTAGAAAAACGTGGAATTACATTTGATTATTTAGATATTAAAAATAAAGAGTTAATTCCATTTAAAGGAAGAAATAGTCGTAAAAACAGAGTTAAACCAGTTACTGAAGAGGAAGAAATTGCAAAACGCGTTGTAAAAAAACCTACTAAGGTAACTCCAGGTTATAAAAAGAAATTAGCTAAAAAACAACAAGAAGTTGCTCAAAACTTTAAACGTGTAGGAAGGAGAGGTAAATAATGATTTTAGGTTGTCATTGTGGAATGAGTGGGACAGAAATGATGTTAGGTTCTGTTAAAGAAGCAATCGGTTATAATGCTACAGCACTAATGATTTATACTGGAGCCCCTCAAAATACAATTCGAAAACAATTAAAAGAATTACATATTGCTGAAGCCCTAAAATTAATGGATGAAGCAAATATTAGTAGAGAACACTTAATTATTCATGCTCCATATATTATTAACCCAGCTACAACAGACTTAGAAAAAAGAGATTTTTGTATTAATTTTTTAACACAAGAAGTTAAAAGAAGTTATGCAATGGGATCTAAAGTTATTGTTCTTCACCCAGGAAATTCTTTGACAATTCCTGTGGAAGAAGCAATTGAAAACATTAGTTATGTAGTTAATAAAATTATTGAAAATACTATCGAAACAGATGTTGTGATTGCTTTAGAAACAATGGCTGGTAAGGGGACTGAAGTAGGTAGAACTTTTTATGAAGTAAAAGCGATTATGGATAAGATTAATGTTAAAGAGCGAATTGGTGTTTGTATTGATACTTGTCATATGTTTGATTCAGGTTATGATATCGTTAATGACTATACTAATGTGAAAAAATTATTAGATGAAGTTATCGGGATTGAACATATTAAAGTTATTCATTTAAATGATAGTAAAAACCCACTTGCCTCACATAAAGACCGTCATGCAAATTTAGGAGAAGGATATATTGGTTTTGATGCTCTTTACCGTATTTGTCATGATCCTGATTTTGCAAAAATTCCTAAGATTTTAGAAACACCTTATATTGATGGAGTAGCTCCATATAAAGATGAAATTGCAAGATTAAGGGGCTAATTTAGCTTTAGGTAAGCCAATTCTACTTTTGGTAGATTTATAAAAACTAACTATACTTTCAGTTATTTTGATAGTATAGTTTTTTTTATTTCAATAGAGTGATTATTTTTTTATTTTTGAATATCATTAAAGTGTGAAGTGAAGATAAAAAACACATTTATAAGGAGATAAAAAAATGAAAAAATATATAATCGTAACAGATTCAACAACAGACTTACCAGATAGTTATGCTAATGAAAGTGGTATTAAAATTGTACCATTAGGCTTTAGTATTGATGGTAAAAATTATAAGGATTATTTAGATAAAAGAGAACTATCAACAAAAGATTTTTATGATAAGATTTCTTTGGGGAAAACTGCTAAAACATACCAAGTTAATCCTAAAGAATTTTATGATGTTTTTAAAGAAATTATTGATAGTGGTTACGGGGTATTAGGAATTATTTTTTCTAGTGGACTATCTGGTACATTTAATTCAGCTAGATTTGCAAAAGATCAAATACTTGCTGAAAATCCAAATGCAGAAATCGTTGTAATTGATAGTTTGTGTGCATCATTAGGAGAAGGACTACTTGTTCATTATGCACTTAAAGCACAAAAAGAAGGCATGACGCTTTATGAAGCACAAGATTATTTGGAAAATTTAAAAATGAAGATTTCTCATTGGTTTACAGTGATGGATTTAGATACCCTAAAACGTGGTGGAAGAGTAAGTGCGGCAGCAGCATTCTTTGCGAAAACATTAAACATTCATCCAGTACTTCATGTTTCTAATGAAGGTAAATTAGTAGCTAGAATGAAAAAGATAGGTAGAAAAAATGCACTTAATACAATAGCTGAAAAACTATTTGAAACATATATTCCAGATGAAAATGAAGTTATTTGCATATCTCATTCTTGTTGTTTAGAAGATGCTAATAAATTAAAAGAGGCTATTATTCATAAAACAGGAATAAAAAATATTATTCTTAATGAAATAGGACCTGTTATTGGTGGTCACTGTGGAATAGGTACAATCGCTTTATTTTTCGTTAGTAAGGAAAGATAAAAATTAGATACTTTTAAATAATATTTAATATTTGTTTAGAAAATGAAAATTTGTTCTTGCTATTAGTCTTAACTAATGTTATAATTTAGAAAGCGAAATGACTTATATAGTAGAAAGAGGTATATTCTATGGCAATAAAAAAATATAGTAAAGTTAAGTTTACTTTAAGAAAAGAATTAATTTTCATTTTAGCAGCAATCGTTGTTTTAGTAGTAGCAACTATCTTATTTAACTTACCAAACAAAGAAGAAAAATTCTTATCTAAATGGCAAGAAGCTGGTTCTACAATGACTGAAAACACATTATATGAAGAAGTCTCATTTGATGAATTAAGAGAAATCTTAGACGGTAAAGCAGATAATGAATTTACATTTGTTTATTTTGCAACACCTTCTAATCAAGAAAGTGTATCTTATTTTGATACATTTGTAAGTGTTGCTCAAACATATGATGTTGAAAAAATCTATATCGTTGATAGCGCATTTGCTTTAGAAGGCAATAGAGAAGAAGATGCTGATTTCGATGCAAAATTAAAAGGAATTGAAGAAAACTTTAAAGCAGCTGATGGCACAACAACTATTAAATTAGATTCTGTTCCTAACTTATGGGTATTCAATGGTAAAGTATTAGAAAAATCTGCTAATGATTATTCAGTAGATGACGTTATTAACTGGAACCTTGTATTAACTCAAATGTTTGCTTACGGAAAAACTGGTGAATAATTACTAAGCCGCTATATGCGGCTTTTTAAATTTTATAAAGGTGGTTTTATTTATGATTCAAGAATTAAAATTAAAAATTAAAGAATGTATTGAAAACTATGTTTTAACTACTTATGAAAAAACTGTTACTGCAGTAGTAGAACAACCTAAAAATATGGAAATGGGAGATATCGCAGTTCCTGTATTTACTGTTATGAAAACTATTGGTAAACCATTACCTATGGTTGTAACTGAAATCAAAGAATTATTATTAGCTAATTTTTCTTCTATTAAAGAAATTAATCCAACTGGAGGTTTCTTAAATGTTAGAGTAGAAAAAGAAGAAATGTGCTCTAATATTTTAAAAGAAGTAGTAACTAATTTAGATAATTACGCAAATAGTAATATTGGTGAAGGTAAGACTGTTGTTATCGACTATTCATCTCCAAATATTGCTAAGAGCTTTTCAATTGGACACCTTCGTTCAACTATGATTGGTAATTCATTAAAATTAATTAACCGTAAATGTGGTTATGATGTTGTTGGTATTAACTATTTAGGTGACTGGGGAACTCAATTTGGTAAAATGATTGTTGCTTACAAAAAGTGGGGTAACTATGAAACTATTAAAGCTGATCCGATTAATGAGCTTACTAAATTATATGTATTATTCCATGATGAAGCTAAGAAACATCCTGAATATGAAGATGAAGCTAGAGAAGCATTTAAACGCTTAGAAGATGGCGAAGAAGAATATTTAGAATTATGGAAGTGGATTAGAGAAGAATCTTTAAAAGAAAGTGAACAAATCTATGACTTATTAAAAGTTAGCTTTGATTCTTATAATGGTGAAGCTTATTATAATGATAAGATGGAACCAGTTGTAAATGAATTACTTTCTAAAGAATTATTAGTTGATGACCAAGGTGCTAAAATCGTTCGTTTAGGTGATGATATTCCACCTGCATTAATCAAACGTAGAGATGGTGGTTCACTTTATATCACTCGTGACTTAGCCGCTATTTTTGATCGTAAAAATACATATAACTTCTCAAAAATTTTATATGTAGTAGGTAATGAACAAAAATTACACTTTGAACAATTAAAACGTGTTATAGCTAAAATGGGATATGAATATGGTGATGAAATTAATCATATCAACTTCGGTCTAGTATTAAAAGATGGTAAAAAGATGAGTACACGTGGTGGTGGAGTTGTTAAACTATATGATGTATTAGAAATCGCAATGAAATTATCATATCAACAAATCATCGAAAAAAATCCTAACATTGAAAACCCAGAAGAAATCGCTAGAAAAGTTGGATGTGGTGCAGTTGTATTTAATGACTTAAAAAACCACAGAACATTAGACTATGATTTTGATATGGAAAAAATGTTAAAATTTGAGGGACAAACAGGACCTTACTTACAATATACAGGTGTTCGTATTGCTTCAATTTTAAGAGGTAGCGATTATGATTTAAATAATATCGATTCATCTTTATTTAAAGAAGATATATACTTTGAACTTGCAAGAAGTATCGGTGAATTTAAAAATGTAATCTTACGTGCTTGTGAAGAATCAGCTCCTAGTGTAATCGCTAAATATTTATTAGGTTTAGCTCAAATCTTCAATAAATTTTATGCAAATGTTAAGATTAATGTTAGTGATGAAAAAGTTAAAAATACTAACTTTATGATTGCACACGCAACTAGAATTGTAATTAATGAAGGATTACGTTTATTAGGTATTGAATTCGTAGAACAAATGTAGTTGAATTCTAAAAATAAAAGTGATATACTACTTATGTTAAAATTAAAAAGAGGTTTATACCTCTTTAATATGCCGCAGTGATGGAATGGTAGACATGATTGACTCAAAATCAATTGCCCCTAAAGCGTGTGGGTTCGAATCCCACCTGCGGTACCATTATGAAACTAAAAGATTGATACAATTTATCAGTCTTTTTTTGCTATTTAAAGACATTTTGTGGTAAAATAAGAAAAAAGATAAATTAGAAGTTATAGAGTAGATGGAGGTTTATTATATGATTGAAAAATATATTTTAACTGGGGATAAATTACCAACATTACCTACTCCTCATGATTGTGAAATTGTTGAAATTGAATGTAAGGATGATTATTTAATTTTTAAATTTTGTGATGAGATTAATTTATATGATTCAATTAGTTACGTTCATCCTAATGCTAATAGTTTAGTTATAAAATATCATTTAGCACAACCAGAAGTCTATGTATATAAGTGGAAAAATAGAATTTTTGGAAAAGGTTATGAATTTGTTGATAACAAAAAACTTATAAGTAAACACAAACATTTAGAGTATCTTTATCAATATGTTTCTTATAGTCAGTTGATTATTAAACTTTGGTCTATGACAGAAATTATTGTTGAATTTGAATGCGATTATGTAGAATATGAATGGTTATAGATTTAAATAAATTCCAATTTCGTTCATAAATAGGGGTATGCAAAATGCCTCTAGGGTATGCAAATTCCGATATAGGGGTATGCAAAATATTTAACTTTTTAACGATTACAAGTCTTAGGGGTATGCAATTGTATTAAAATTGTGTAACGTTGCCATTTGAAAACGTTAGGTTTGATACAATGTATCAAGCTTTTTTTTGTACTTTTATAGGGGTTCGAGTCTCCTACGTATTAGATATTATCAATAAATATTCATCAAATAACGATGTATATATAAGAAAATGTGTGTATTTTCTAGTTATATTCACTAAACGATTTGACAAGGGTGGTTTCAACTATTAAACGATTACCCTAAGGTGGTTTCAAATTATTAAACGATATGACATGTGGTTTCAAATAATCGAATTATACTTATAAAATGACAACTTAGACTTATTGTGATATAATAATAGCGAAATAAGAATTTGTCGATAGTAATCGATAGTTAAACTATAATAAAACGGAGAATTTGTTATGAAAAAAATATGTTGTGTAAACGATATGCCCGGCGTGGGAAAAATTGCTTTGTCGGCTATGATACCTATCCTTGCCGCAA
>JBGVOE010000104.1:0-5625 GCA_045126355.1 Anaeroplasmataceae bacterium
GAAAGCACCAAGACCCATAGTATCGTTTTTTAATGTAATTGTTACACCAGAAGCGATTGTTAAATTAACATCTTTAGAAATATCAATTCCAGTTGGCAAATCTAAACTTTCAGTTATTAATGTATCATATCCAGCATTTAAAATAGTTACTAAATCATTATAATTATTTACTTTAACCGGTTTTGTTGCATCTACTTCTGTAGTTAACATTCCACAACGTGAACAAATTTCAACCAACATCATAATACCATTTTGCTCTTCATAATAAGTATTAGTAATATCATGACCTAAGGCTGGGATTACTTCTTGAGCAATTATTACTTTATTACATACACCACAATGTTTTCCCTCAGTTAAGCCGGTTTTTGTGCATTCAGGTTCTACTGCTTCATCTGTTATTATAGTATGTCCTAATGCATCAATAATAGTTTGAGGAACTAACACTAAATCACATACACTACAATGTGCGCCTTCTGTTAATCCTGCATCTTCACATGTTGCAGCTACCGCAGCGTCAACTACTTCAGTATGTCCTAAGGCATCGACAACAGTTTGAGGAACCAATACTTCTTTACAAACGCTACAATGACTTCCTTCTGTTAAGCCTTCCTCTTTACAAGTCGGAGCAATTGCAGCATCAATTACTTCAGTATGACCAAGCGCTAGAACCACTACTGTTTCACGACTTAATTCAATATTGCATACCTTGCAGTATATTACTTCTTGATATGATCCATCTAATATACATGTAGGTAATATATCATTTTGTTTTACTACTTCGCCATTTGTATGTCCTAAGGCTGGGACTATTTCTTGGGCTACTAATACCACATTACATACACTACAATGACTTCCTTCTGTTAATCCAGTTAGAGTACAGGTTGCATCTATTGCTTCATCTATTACTTCAGTATGTCCTAAGGCCGGTATTATTTCTTGGGCTATTAAAATTTCTTCGCATACTGAGCAGTGACTTCCTTCTTTTAAACCAGTTTCTGTACAAGTTGGGACTACTGCTTCATCTATTACAATAGTATGACCTAATGCTAAGATTATTTCTTGCGGTACCAACACCACTTCACATACTGAACAATGACTTCCCTCTGTCAATCCAGGTACAGTACAGGTTGCTTCTATTGCTTCGTCTACTACAATAGTATGTCCTAAAGCTGGAAGGATCTCTTGAGGTACTAACACCACTTCACAAACTGAACAATGACTTCCTTCTGTTAATCCAGTTAGAGTACAGGTTGCTTCTATTGCTTCATCTATTACTATAGTATGTCCTAAGGCTGGAACCATAATTGTTTCACGACTTATCTCTATATTACATACACTACAACTTACCACTAGTTCGTATGAACCGGAATCTAAGCATGTTGGAGCTACATTGTTTTCTTTTACTTCAACATTTGTATGACCTAATGCAGGTACAACTGTTTGAGCTATTAAGACTTCATTACATACACTACAATGACTTCCCTCTGTTAAACCTGCTTCGGTACATGTTGCAGCAACTGCTTTATCAATTACTTCAGTATGTCCTAAAGCTGGTATAACTCCTTGCTTTAATAATACTTCATCACATACTAAGCATTTTATACCGTCTGTTAATCCTGCTTCTGTGCCTGTTGGAGCAACACCTACTAAAACTTCCATTTTATGTTCTAATTTAGAACCTGTTCTAGTCGTAGTATAACCACAAATACATACTCCTTTTTCAACAAGTGCTACTTTACATGTGGCCACAGTTTCAACGTGCCATGTAAACTTATGATTAGCAACATCTAAATCTTTGTCCCCTTTCTCGCACTCGTGCCAATGTTTAAAATCATCAAATGACCACTCTGATGATGGCGAACATTTTTTTCCACAAGCAGCAAGAACTACCACACTAAACATCATTACTAAAAATAATATTTTTCTCACTTTTTTATTTTTATTCCCTTTCAAAATAATCATTAATAGATCATATATTCATCTATTAAAGATTTATGTTTAAAGACATACGTATTAAACGTATAGCCCTAAACCCTATACCGCACCTTGAGTATAATAATGTAGGAATTTTTTTACAACATTTATATATTTTTTGTTCAAATTTTATTTAAAACACTTACTAAAATTTAATCGATAATTAAATTAAAATGTATATTAAAATCAGATAATACTATTTTAAGAATAATATTAATATAGTGTGGAACAGTTGTCATAAAACAACATAAAATCTAATACTTTCACATAATGTGTAGTCGTGGATTTTTGAATAAGTTTTTGGATAATTGAGTCAAAAAAATGACTAGATTTTTTTATTTGACTGATTAAAAATTCATATATTTCCTTGAACTAACAAAGAAATATAGTCTATTTTAATTTCAATATTACTGTTTTGCATTTGATTTTTTCTTTTCTGTAGTTTTATTAATTTATTTGCATATAATAACAATATCTTACTTGACTTTAATAAATTAATATCTTATAATTTAATTACATAATCGTGATTATGCTAATTTAGATTATGCATATAAGGAGGATTTGTTATTATTATGTTTATTGGTAGAGAATCTGAAATGAAATTTTTAAATGAGCGTTATCAAAGTCCTAACGCTGAATTAATTGTTTTATATGGTCGTAGACGTGTTGGTAAAACTGAATTAATTAAGGAATTTTGTAAGGACAAGAACCATATTTTTTATTTGTGTAATGAGTATACTAATAACGTTCAATTAGCTAATTTTTCTAAGAAAATATTAGGTTATAACGCTAATAATTTAATCAGCGATTCTTTTTCAGATTGGGAAAGAGCTTTTAATTATCTAGGCGAATTAAGTTCTGATGAAAAAATTGTTATTGTTATTGATGAATTCCCATACATGGTAAAAGGTGATAAAAGTATTCCTTCTATCTTACAAGGTATCTGGGATCATAATTTAATGCATAAGAATATTATGTTAATTCTTTCTGGTAGTTCAATGAGCTTTTTTGAAAACGAAATTCTGGGATATAAGAATCCTTTATATGGTAGATCAACTGGTATATACAAATTAGAACCTTTAGAATATACAGATGCAGTTAAATTCTTCCCTAATTATTCTAATGAAGACAAATTAATTGCTTATGCTATTTTGGGTGGTATTCCACATTACTTAAAGCAATTTAATCCTGATGAATCATTAGAAGAAAATATTATAAAAAAGGTCTTAACTAAAGGAACTATTTTATTTGGTGAAGTTGACTACTTAATCCATCAAGAATTAAGAGAACCCGCTGTTTATAATTCAATTATCGAAGCTATTGCCGCTGGTTGTAATACATTCAGTAAGATCATTGATCATTCAAAAATTGATAGTCAAAAGATTACTGTTTATTTAAAGAACTTAACTGAATTAGGTATTATTAAGAAAGAATTTTCTACTTCTGCAACTACTAAAGATAAGGCTAATAATTCTAAGGGTGAATATATTATTTGCGATAATTTATTCAACTTTTACTACAAATATATCTTCCCTTACATGGGAGAGTATGAATTAGCTAAATCTAATATTTTATGGAATGCCTTAATTAAGAATGATTTACATCACTTCTCATCTAGGGCATTTGAAAATGTATGTATTGGTTATTTGTATAATTTAGCTTCTAATGGTGAATTGCCAGGAGCTTTCATCAACTTTGGTAGGTGGTGGGGTAAAACGACTCATAAAACTCCTGAAGGTAAATTAGTGACAACTTCTGAAGAAATTGATATCTTAGGTGTTGATATAACTAAGAAGAATTACATTTTAGGTGAATGTAAATTTAGAAACTCTGAATTCACATATTCTCAATATAATGATTTAACTAAGAAGATTAATTTAAGTGGAAATATTTATTATTACTTATTTTCATTAAGTGGTTTCTCTTCTTCATTAGTTGAACTTGCTAATAATAATTCAAACATAAAACTTATTACTTTAGATAATATTTTTGAATGATTATTTACTATCTCGGTATCATAATTGGTATCGAGATTTTTATTTCTATAAAATTGTTAAACCTACTCTAAATTCGGCTTAGTCCCAGTACGAGGCGCTATGTAGTGGCAATATAAAAGTAGACAACAGAGAGGGTATAAGTAGACAATATATTCATATGTAATTATCTTAGGTTATTATTTTAAAAAATCAAAATCGACTTTTATTATAAGAAGGTGTCCAAACAAACGTAATACATTTTTTATCAAAAGTATTAACGCATAATAAATAATCACTAAATTAGTTTTTAAAAAAATTACAGAATCAAATCAAAAAAGACCATCTATAATAAACATAGATGATCTTTTTATATACTATTAAATTAGAATAATTTTATTTTTCAGATGAAGTCGCATTTCTTTTTTTCTTATATATTTCTATAGCAAATAATATAACTGCATAAGCCGCCGCATACATAGGGCCCATCACCCAAGCTGTAAGAGGGGTATTAGGTAAAAGCGGTTCAGCAATATGAAATGCATCACTTAAATTAAATGTATGCATTAAAAATGCCCCTACAGTTAAATAACTTGTAAAACCAAATAATGTACAATACCACTTCTTATAAGTTATATCAATTTGTTTAAACATTAACAGTACTACAACTAAAATAGCTGAAAAACTATGATGTAGTAATCCTGTAAATGTAGGAATATAGAAAATTGTTGGTCCTTGTCCTACAAAGGAAGCATATATAACAGTCGAAATCCCACCAAAAAGTCCTAACAACCATAAAAAATGATAAGCATTATTATTCTTTTTACCAAATAAAACAGCTATAGATAAAACCAAACTAGTCATTGCACAAAAACTATCAGGTATAATACAGTACCATCTTACTTCCTCATATCTAAATACTTGTGAAATTCTATTAGTCATAACTGATATAAATAATAAAACAGCAATAATCTTTAAAATAATATTTTGCTTCTTCTCATCTTTTGCGTATTTATAGGCAAGAAATAATCCTACACCACCTATAATAGTAGATATTACAATATATAGAATATGTTCTATTCCAAAGAGTTCAGGTGCCATAGTAAACCTCCTAATAACTATTTAAAAATTTATCTAATAATATTTTAACACTTTTTACAGAAATGTATTAAATTTTTATTATAATATATTAATTTTCCTAATAATTACTTAAGAAGTTATGATACAATTAAAGAAAACGGAGGAAGTAATTATGTTAGCATATGGAATTAAAGTATATTTAGTTAATGGAGACTGGGGTTATATTTCAAATAACGGATATGGTGGATTTGATTTAACAAAAAACGACAGCGAAATCCTTTGTTTCGCCACATTAGAAGAAGTTAAAGAATTCTACTATAATAATGTAAAATACGGAAGCTGTAATGGTGTTGCTGTAGATACCTCAAAAACAGCATATGTCAGAGTTCAATATTAAATATTAAAGAGTTATTATGTTTATAATTTAGCATAATAACTCTTTTTATCTTCTTATATGGATATATTAAATAAGCGTGTATGTTAGTATAACACTATAAATAACTATGTATGTTTTACACAACAAACTTTCAATGTATGTTGCTACAAATAACTATATATGTAAAAAGGATGGTATTACAAAGCCTATTTTAGCTTGTTA
>JBGVOE010000105.1:0-2324 GCA_045126355.1 Anaeroplasmataceae bacterium
GATATATGAAGCTGGTTTAGGTCCCATATCAGCTGAAACTGTTGTAGTTCCTATTGAAAACATCAATAGAAAAATAAGTATGCTTAAAACTATTTTTATTTTCTTCATATATTTCACCATCCTCATATAATAAGACAATAATTTTGTATTAAAAGTTTCAATTAATAGAGTTCTTTTACAATTTAATTATACAATAATTATTATATAATTAACACTAGAACATTATCTCCTATAAAGAGAACATAAAAACCTCCAGCAAATTACCAGAGGTCAAACACATTTATAAGTGGCTTAATTAGCTTATTTTTCTGATAATATAGAACTTTACCAAATTGTCATTTATAAACCAATTACTTTTTTATTATTATATTTCTCTGATGAAAATTTAGAGAAAATATTTCTTGAAAAATAAAAATCCGTATCCTTACATAAATAATAATACATTAAATAATACAACTTGGAACATATACAATCCAAATGATATTAAATTAAATATATTAAATGACTTACCTTTTATAGAAAATATTATTAATATAATCTCACAAATCACAACCGGAATAGATAAAAGTTCAAAAAAGTAAGGTAAAAGAACTAACATCTCAATCCCAGTTCCTTCCATAGTTCCAGTTCTAATATCTTCTAATATTAAGAATATAGGCCATATTACAAACAGTACATTCATTATCATAAAAATTACACCTAAAATAATAGCAAATGTTTTTTTAGGTTGTTTATTCATATAAAAACATCTCCTCGCTCTATAATTTAGTATAAATTAATATCTAATTATACAATTCTGGGTAGAATTCCAAATGTTTTTCATAGAAATATTTAATAGCATCTTCACGATATCTTAATTCTTCTTCAGGCCATGATTCATACAGTTCAGTTAATGTCATTAATTTACCATCTTTATATGCTAAGATTCTATTACTATTGCTATATTTAAATTCATACGTACCTATTGTTTCTGTCCATGGTTCTTGACCATAATCTTGATCAGCAACTTCATAGATAGCTAATTCATATCCCCAATATTTAAAATAATAGTTCTTAATTGTAATATCTTCTCTAGATACTTCCGGATGAGCTTGCATATAGTAAAATTGCAAAGGATCTTCATCTAATTTTTGCAATCTAAATGATTCTTTAACTGTTCTTGAAGAACCAGATGTATCTATATTCTCTAAAATCATATAATATTTTCCAGGTTCTAGTTCTTTCCAACAATAACATTCTACACTGTTATGAAAGACATCAGTATAATTTGTACTAGAATTACGTTGTACAATTCTTCCGTCCTCATAATAAATTCTTCCTAAACCTGTAGTTGGAGATAATAAATTACACTTTTCAGTTATTTCAAACCAAATAGTAAGTTTAGAACCAATAGTAGGTAAGTTTTCACTGACTTCTACATAGTTGTCAAATGATAGAATGACTTCTTGTTCTTTTATTACAGTTGGAACTTTTAATTCATAATTTATTGTTCCTTTAAAATAACTATTCGAAGTAATATCAAATCTCGCATAATGTCTTCCCTCAGTTAAGTAAAATGCCTTCGTTCCATCTAAAAGAGTAACCTTTACTTCTTTCACACCATATGTGTCCCCATATTCATCGCAAATATGAATAGTATCACTTCCATAACCGCCTGTTTGATTTACATTTAATATGTAATAACCAGCCGTAGCAATGTCAAAATACCAATGAGATAAATTATTCCCAAATAAAACTTCTGTTGGTTCGGATGATATTTCTGGTATTTCTATATTTGGCATACCAACATAATCAATACAAATTGTAGTAGAAAGAATATCTACATCATAATCGCTATGATCTACTGTTAAAATGTATTGTTTTCCTTCTTCAAAATAAATCGAATGATAATATGATGTAGCATCAAAATAACTATTAAAATCATCTAAAGTATATGCATAAATTCTAATGAAGTGTTCTTCAAAAATAAACTCATATAATCCTGTTTCAGCAGGAACAAATTTAAAAGCTTGCTTATCTTTAACATTTTCAAGATATACATCTATAGTATTACCTGTAATATCTAATGGATTATTCATGTCGGCATAATCATTAAGTTCAGTACCAACAACTTGAATTGTAATATCTGTTTTACCATATGGGACATATGATTCATAGTAATAATACAATCCAGCATTATAATAATACTGACTTGTATAATCAGTTTCAGCAGAATAAATATCTATTTTTCTTCCATCAATATAAAATTCATAAATTCCACTTTCTTTTATTCTGATAGGTAAATAATTTTTATCCCTAGAACTTGGTTCATCTGTATGTGTATT
>JBGVOE010000106.1:0-2298 GCA_045126355.1 Anaeroplasmataceae bacterium
TTTAAAAGTATAGTTTTAATCCAATCTACTCCAGTTATTATTATTTTGCAGAATTGAGAAATAACTTCTAGTGCATCCTGTGTTCCTTCTTTTATAGTAATAACTTTATTTCTAAAATCAGTTACACCATTTGATATATTAGATATAAATGAAAAAGCATTATCTTGATTTATGATAGGTTTCATTGTTTTTCACCTCTTCTTTCATATCTTTTTCTATAAGTAATTTTATATATGCACTAAATCCAAGTAGTTCAGATTTTCTATTAGCAAATTCAAGTAAGTCATTTTCCTTTTGATTATTTTTAAAACTAACATGTTTTCTTCTTTCCATTTTTTATGCTCCTTTCTTTTTGGTCATACTTATATATATGAGTAATTTATAAAAATGTGCTTATGTGTGAAAAAATTCATTTTATTTTATGTATATTATTAATTTCTTTGGTTAAGATATAAGTAAATAATCTGGACCAAGAAAGGAGATTTATTATGAAGAGAATAATATTAACTACTTTAATAGCTGCTGGATTAATGGTAAGTAATGTTAATGCTTATATGGAAGATATTAAATATAATTCAAATGAATATATTTTCAAAATAAATGACTATATAGGAGAGTTAAATTGTAATTTAGATAAGAATGAAACATCTTTATTTAAAGGATTAAGAGCTGGTTATATTGAACCAGAGTTAGAAAATTTAAAAGAATTAAAAATAGGTGTTAGTGGATTGAGTGATAATATTAGAAGTTATAAAATAGATAACAATGAATTACAGAATCTTCATAATGAATTTGTAGCTGAACTGGATGATCTTGTTAAGAATTTAGATAAAAGTATAAATAATAAAATAGAGATATTGGAAAATTATAACTGTGTATCTGCTTTTGTAAAATTGATTACTTATGATGATACTAAAACAAGTGAAATAAATGAAAATATAGATAAGATAAATAAATTATATAAAGAGATAAATTCATTTTATACAAAATAGATAATCTTCATTTTGAAGGTTATCTTTTTATTTTTGTCAAAATGTTTGGAACGGTTTTGTCACGTTTTACATATATATTATCATACCAAATTTTTCTTTTTCAACTTGTTGGATAAGACAAATTCTGGAAGATAAAATATGTAACGTAACGTAGTGGCTTGTTCTGAATGTAGTTAAATAAAATATTGCAAAATAAAAATACTCTAGCTTATCACTAGAGTTATTTTTTATCTTCTTTTTCTTTCTCCATAGCTTCTTTTAATACTGATTTTATGAATCCACTTACACCTATTACACTTGACTTCTCTTCTATCCAGTTGTAAATCTCTATATCATCTATTCTTTCTTTAAAAGATATTTGGATTCTTAATGATTGTTTTTTACTCATATTATTAGCTCCTTATTTAAGTAATTTATAGTAGATATACTAAAATATATGTATTTCTACTACAAAATGTGTAAAAAATAATACTCAATTTATGTAAATTTATTAAATTTATATATTTTTATTAAATTCTTATAAATTTATATAAATTTAAGTAACATTTATGGTATAATATCACATATAATTTA
Organism: Anaeroplasmataceae bacterium; assembly: GCA_045126355.1. Lineage (GTDB taxonomy): Bacteria > Bacillota_I > Bacilli_A > Acholeplasmatales > Anaeroplasmataceae > CAZSIA01. The sequence goes on from JBGVOE010000106.1 coordinate 1,566, forward strand.
TTAAAAACCATTAAATTTAATTAAATTTATTAAATTTAAGAAAGGATATAATTATGACAAATAGTTTTGGAAGAAAAATAAAGAATGTATTCTCTTTGACATTTAAAAAAGATGAAGAAAAAATAAAATTATTTTTAAATGAGCAAGTTTGCCCAAGTGCATATATAAAGGATCTTATAGTTCAAGATATGCTTAAACAATCTAAAAACAATGTAGTAGATGATTATAAGATAGAAGTTAATAATGAAACAGAAGATATAAGTGGTTTTGATTTTTCTTTAGAAGATTAATAATATATATATAATGGAGGCCCTAAAATGAGAATAGGAATAGATATAGGAAATTACCAAGTTAAAACAAGTGAAAATATAATATTTGATAGTAAAATTACAACTGAAAGATACTTTGGAACTGATGCAGATACAATAACTATAAGTAATAAAACATATTACTTAGGTGAAGGAAACTTTGAAATAGAAGCAAGAAAGTTTGATAAAGAAAACTTTATACCTTTGGTTTTAGGAGCTATATGTAAAAGTACAGATGCAGATTTAATAGATTTAGCTATAGGACTACCAATTATACAGTTTAAGGATAAAAATACAAGAACTGAACTAATAAATATGTTGCAGGGAAATACTTATAAAGTTGTTTATAATAAGATCCCATCAACTAAGATAATAAGAAGTGTTCAAGTTTTCCCAGAAGGAATAGCAGGATATTTATATATGAA
>JBGVOE010000107.1:0-18365 GCA_045126355.1 Anaeroplasmataceae bacterium
TCCTTGATATTTGAATTGGTTGCCAGCCATATTCATTATATCATGGGGGATTTTTATTTAACAACGCACGAAGCTACCTCTAGTCACACACGCATAGCGTGTGGTTTTAATATTCGGACAAAGCCCGAATATAATAAAAACCAAAGATAAAATTCTTTGGCTTTTTCTTTTTATTATTTATCTAAAAACTTTTTAAAATAAGCTAAAAGCTCTGGTGAGATCACATGTTCAATCCTACATGCATTTTCTTCCGCTAAAGCTTCATCAACACCAATTTTAGTTAATAATGCGGTAATGATTTCATGTCGTTCAAAAATTTCTTTAGCTTTAGATAATCCTAAGTCAGTAAACTTAATAATACTATTATCGATTGTAATGTATTCTTTTTTAACCAATAACCCCACTGCTCTAGAAACACTAGCTCTAGAGTAATTTAGTTCAGTTGCGATATCAATACTTCTAACTTCTTTTCCTTTTTCAGTTAAAAGGAGAATTGTTTCTAAATACATTTCTTCAGATTCATGATATTTCATAAAAATCACCTATCTTTTTAATTAAAACTTTTTATTATAAAGTCTAGCATAAGCTCCGTTTAATTCTAATAATTCTTCGTGAGTACCACGTTCAATAATTCCTTCTTCACCTACAACACAAATCATTTTAGCATTTCTAATTGTAGATAGACGATGAGCTATTACTAATGTAGTTCTACCTTTTGCTAATTCTTCTAAAGATTCTTTAATAACATGTTCACTTTCATTATCAAGTGCACTTGTAGCCTCATCAAAAATTAAAATTGGAGGATTCTTTAAAAATACTCTAGCGATACTAATACGTTGTTTTTGTCCACCAGATAATCTTACACCACGTTGTCCTACTTCTGTATTATAACCATTTGGTAAATCCATAATAAAGCCATCTGCATTAGCTCTTTTAGCTGCTTCTATGATTTCTTCTTTTGTAGCATTTAAATTACCGTAATTAATATTTTCATAGATATCACCATTAAATAAATAAACATCTTGTTGTACAATGCCGATATTATCTCTTAATGATTTAAGTGTTACATCTTTTATATCAATACCATCGATTTTAATACTTCCTTCTAAGATATCATAAAAGCGTGGTATTAATGAACAAATAGTTGATTTACCTACACCACTTTCACCAACTAAAGCGATATAATCACCAGGAGCAATATCTAAATTGAAATTACTTAATACTAATTTAGTAGATGTATTGTATTTGAAATCAACATTAGAAAAAGTAATTCTACCTTCAATGTTTTCTAAGTTAATCGCATCTGGTTTTTCATATGGTTCTTCTGCAATAGTCATTAATTCATAGAAACGTTCAAACCCAGTCCACCCTTCTTGGAATGTTTCAAAGAAGGCAATAAATTGTCTAACGGCACCAGTTAAGTTACCAATTAACATTAAATATAATAAGAAATCACTAACTGTTAAATTGATAGCATTTCCGATATTGTAATAAATTAATAAAGCACCAACTAAAATAACAATAACTTGTAGTCCTGTTGAAAATACAGTTAAGATTGCCATGTAATTTCCCATTAATTTATATCTTTGACGTTTTGATTCAACAAAGTGTTCATTACTATGAGCAAATTTTTTAGTTTCAATTTCTTCATTTGCAAAACTCTTAACAACTCTAATACCACTTAAGTTATCTTCAATTTGTTCATTGATTTCAGCAATATAGCGTTTATTGCTTTTAAATACTTTATTCATTCTACGATTATAATAAAGAATAAATAGTACAAGTAGTGGAATCAAAGAGTAACAAATTAATGTTAGTGTTGGATTAATAAACATTAAAATTACAAATGATCCAATTATTTTAACAATTGAAATAATAATATCTTCAGGACCATGATGATATAATTCAGTTAAACTAAATAAGTCGTTTGTTAATCTACTCATTAATTGACCTGTTTTATTTTCATCATAAAATGTAAAAGTTAATTTTTGATAATGAGCAAATAACTCACTTCTTAAATCAGACTCCATCAACGTTCCTGTATAGTGTCCCATATAAGTTACAAATACTTGAGCTAAATATTCGATAACTAGCAAAACGGCTAATACTCCAATTAAAATTAATATATATTTAAAGTTTTCATCAGTTATAAAGTTTTCGCCAATTAAATCGCCTGTAATATGTGAAATAATAAGTGGAATTAAAATTGAAATACCACTTGTTAAAAGGGCACAAAATAAATCCATTATAATTAATTTCTTATACGGCTTATAATATGACAGAAATTTTTTCAATTTACTAGACATAATATACCTCCTACTTTTAGAAAAAGAAGCCACTACTACATGACTTCATATTCGTTATACATTGTTTCAAAATCTTTTTCAAATTTAATAAAACGATTGAATAAATCATTATTAAAATAAATCTTAAATTCTTTTTCTAAATACTCAATAACGTGTTTATGTGGATATGGTCGTTTATAGCTTTTAACACTTCTTAAAGCTATATACATATCACAAATTAATATAATTTGGCTTTCGATATTATTTTGCATATTAAGCATTTTAATTTGGAATTCTTGATTATTCCATCCCTCAATATGAGCTCTAACAATATTTTCACATTTTTGGGATAATTGCATCCTTTTAGCAACAATACTACCTATTGAAGTTTGTTGTCTTAAGGTTTCAAATTGAGCCTCAACACTTCCTTCTTCAATAGTTAAATTTAATTGATGATTTTTATTATAAAGGGCATAATCAACAATTTCTTCACATTTTTGTGGTGATAAACTATATAAACTAGCTAATTTAGCAACCATGTTTGCTAAAAGAGGAAGTTGTACAGAATTATCATCATACCCAACTTTTGTTTCAAGTAACACATCATATAGATTCGTTACAACATTTTTATAATCTTCTTGAATGTCTTTACGCTTATTAAGTTCAGCCGCTCTTTCATTACTCATCTTTTCACCAATGGCAGTAATAATATAAATAGCTAACATAAATATAAGCATAACGAGAGTTCTAAATAAAATATCTTTTAAATTAATTAACAAGACTTCATCAGAAGTAATATTTTTAATAAAACTAATAAAACCATCACTCGCATAATCTACTAAACTATGCGTCATTGTAAAGTGTAGGGTAGTTACAATCGCAAACATCCAACCAAATACATTTTTAAGCATTTTTGTATCTTGGTAAAGTGAGATTACTACTAACGAGTAATAAAGTAACATATATCCAGCCTCAGAATAGCCGACTGTTGTCACTCCACTTTTTAGTTTTATATAAACAAAAATAGCAGATAAAAACATGTAGAATGAACACATGTACATTGCTATTTGTTGTCTTATTAAATCTTTATTTTCTGAATAAATAATCTTTTTAATTGTTTGGTTGATTACAAAAGTTAGTGGAAATGGAATAACTGTCCATAACCAATTTCCATTAGAAGGATCACCTATTGAAACTAAAAACAAAATAATTGAATACACGATGTTTGATACAAAGATAATGTTTTTAATTACAATATTTCTTCTAAATAAAACTTCTACTTCATCATTTAAATCTACGCCATGCTCAAAGCTAAAGTTACGTTCAAAAAAACTATATATTTTTTTAAACAGTTTCAAGCTTCTTCACTCCTATAAATCAAATATTGAAATTTTTTCGTATGAAGGATCTTCATTTGCTAATTCTTCATTCATAACTTGGGCAATACGAGTAGATGCACTAGCAGCAATTGCTCCTATAATATCATCTAACATTGTATGACATTTTGCATCATTATTATCTACACCATATTCGTTTTTCCCGATTTCATTTAAATCGCGAACAATTCCAGGCTTATTAACATCGATATCACCAAAGTTTGTTTTACCAATTGCACCATATGTACCGGCAATTTCTAAACCTAAAACTTCATCAATTCCAAATAAACCTAAGTCATAGAATAAGATATCTTGAATAGGACCCTTAAATTGATGTTCTTCAGCTAATCGGTCAATTTCTGCACCTAATTGAATATAGTGGAAAATATCACGATAAGATAAGATTTTTAAAACACTATCAACAGCTACAGCCATTGGAATGTCTTTTGTATATTTGCTTTGTTGCTTCCAAGCAATTTCGGCAATTTGTTCAACTTCTACACCACGTTCTTTTAAAGTAGCGATATTAAGTTGTAACATTTCGTCTCTTGAATATAATAATTTCGGCTTTTTCATCCTTAAAACCTACCCTTCGCAAGTATGATTATAACACATATAGAAAATATTTATATAATATTATTTTCTAAAACCATTCCTAAAGCTAATATTTTTTGTCCATTTAAGAAACTTTTAACATCCATTTTATTCTTACCAGATTGTTGAAGTTCTAAAATAGATACTGCTCCATCAGCGGTTGCAATTAATAATTCTTTGTTTAATTTAATTACTTCACCTGGAGTATATTGTTCTTCAACACTAACTTCTTTAGCTTTAAAAACTTTAATGATTGTTCCATTAATGCTTGTTAAAGCAGTTGGATTTGGTGCTAAACCACGAATTAAATTAACAATTTCTTTACTAGTTTTATTCCAGTTAATAAATTGTTGTTCATGAGTGATGTTATAAGCATAAGTTACTTTTGCCTCATCTTGAGGGATTGATGGATTAGTCTTATCAAAAATACTTGGTAAAACTTCCATTAATAAATCTCTTCCTAAAACACTTAACTTATCAAACATTGTTCCATTATCGTCTGTATCTAAAATTGGAATACTTCTTTGTGCGATAATATTTCCAGAATCCATTTTACTAGCCATATACATCACTGTTATTCCAGTTTCTTTCTCACCATTAATAATGGCTGTTTGAATTGGAGAACCACCTCTATATTTTGGTAAAAGTGAGCCGTGTACATTAATACAACCATATTCTGGATACTCTAAAATAACATTTGGAATAAATTGTCCAAAAGCCGCAGTAATAATAATATCTGGCTTTGCATCTAATACCACTTGATATTCATCTTTAATCTTTTTAGGTTGAAAAACATTTAAACCGTGTCCTAATGCACATTTTTTTACTGGAGAATACTCTAATGTTTGTTTTCTACCAACAAGTTTATCAGGTTGAGTAACAACTAATACAACCTCATGTTTTTCTAGTAAACCTTCTAAAACATTAACACTAAATTCGGGTGTCCCCATAAATACTATTTTCATATTTTAATCACATCCTACTAATGTATATTTTATAATTTTTATCTTTTTCATATTTAACATAAACACTTCTAATTACATCACCAATCAATTTATCATTATCATGTTTAATTGTAATTTTAAAGTGATATAAGTCATTAACTTTAACGATATAGTCCTCAGCTGGACCTAATACTAAAGAGTTTGATTTCTCTTTAATAAAGTTAACAATTTTGCTTGCTTCAGTAAATGTAGCTTCATATTCTTTTCCAACAACAGTGATTTCAATAATCTTTTTCACAGGTGGATATGAAGCTAACTTACGATAATTTAATTCTTGTGCATAAAATTTTTTATAACTACCACTACTAGCGTTTATTAAAGAGTAGTGATTAGTATCATATGCTTGTAGTATTACCATACCATCTGTTGCGTGTCTACCAGCTCTACCCGCAACTTGAACGAATAAGTTATAAGCTGTTGCAGGAGAGGTATATGATGGATATTTTAAAGCTAAGTCACTATTTAAAATACCTACTAAACTTACCTTAGGAAAGTCTAGTCCTTTAGCTACCATTTGTGTTCCTACTAATATGTCAGCTTCTTCCTTCATGAAACTATTAATAATTTTTTCATGACCACCTTTATTCTTAGTATTATCCATATCCATTCTTAAAACTCTAGCAGTAGGAAATTCTTTATTTAATTCTTCTACTACTTTTTGTGTTCCGCCACCAACAAAGCGAACCTTACTACTTTTACAAGCTGGACAAATTTTAACATTATCAATTTCATAACCACAGTAATGACATTTTAATTTATCATCAACTTTATGATAAGTCAAACTCACATCACAATGTGGACACTTAATTACATGAGAACATTCTCTACACATCACAAATGATGAATAACCACGTTTGTTCATTAATAGTATTACTTGTTCTTTTTTATTTAGTCTATCAATAATACCATTTTTAAGTGCTCTTGAAAATAATGAATAATTACCAGTTTTAATTTCATTTGCCATATCGACAATTTGAATAGTAGGCGGCATCTTTTTATTTGCTCTTTCTGTAAGCTCTAATAATTTATAAATACCTGCCTCTGCTTTATAATATGACTCAATCGAAGGAGTCGCAGAACCAAGCAAGCATACCGCATTATTATTACGAGCTCTAATTCTAGCAATCATTCTCGCATCATATCTAGGCATATTATCTTGAATATATGATGACTCATGCTCTTCGTCAATAATAATAATTCCTAAATTTTCAACTGGAGCAAAAATCGCACTTCGCGCCCCAACAACAATACTAACTTCTTTTCTGATAACTCGTCTCCATTCATCATACTTTTCACCAACACTAAGGCGTGAATGAAGTACTGCGACACTATCTTTAAATCTAGCTTTAAAACGCGCCACAATTTGTGGAGTTAGAGAAATTTCAGGCACAAGCATAATGGCTGTTTTTCCCTTAGCTACGATATCTTCAATACATTTTAAATAGATTTCTGTCTTACCACTTCCGGTAATACCATGAAGTAAGAATGTTGTAAATTTATCATAATCGTCTTTTATTTTAGAGTAAACTTCATTTTGTTTTTCATTAAGTTCTACGCGTTTATCTTCATATACTTTTCCTTCGTCAAAATGACGAATAACTTCTTCTTTATATTGAATTAAAACATTTTTATCGATTAGTGTTTTAACTCTAGCGTTTGAAAATTTTTCACATAATACACTTCTTAAAAGAGAGCCTTGTTCTTTAACATAATTAACAATTTCTTCTTGATTAGCATTTAAATTAGCTTCATATTCATCATTTACTTTAATATAGTTTGCTTCTTTAATATTAGCTTTATCACTAATCATATTTATAAGACGTATTTTATTTTCTTTAACTAATTTTTGTAATATTGGAAGATAAGTTTTATATTTTGTTTGATATATAAATTTATTATCAGTAAAAAGCATTTGGATATCTAATGGTAATAAAGATACATCATCACAAATAAAGACCTTATCATAATTAACTCTTAAAGCTTGTGGAATCATTGTTAGTAGACAAGTAATATATAAACTAAAATAATATTCATGCATGTTTTTGGCTAACATTATTAATTCTTCATTTAAACAAGGAACTAAATCTAGGATATCATATATTTCTTTTAAATTATTAAATCCACTTTCATCTTTTAACTCTACAACAATTCCTAATAAATTTTGTTTTCCAAATGGAACATAAACTCTTTGCCCGATTGCGATACTACTAGTAAAACAAGGAGGAACTAAATAATCAAATGTTCTATTAACAGTATCAATCTTACAATCTACTACAACGCTTGCTATCATACTTAATTCCTCCTTCTTCATTTATTCACTAAGTAATTTTTTAGGCTCTTCTTCTACTAATTCAACTTTATTAATTGAATCAAATTTCTTTGTAATCTTTTCTGTTGTTGTATTAATTTCTTCTACTTCTTTATTTACTTTAATAATACTCTTACTTAAATTATCCCAACGAGTACGATATCTTGCAAATTCATCACTTAATTTTCCTAACTCAACTTGGATAACTCTTGTATGTTTATCTCTTTCAATATTTCTTAGGATAACTTCAATTGTAGTAAGGGTCGCAATTAAAGTTGTAGGACTAGTTAACCATACACGCTTCTTTTGGGCATATACTACTAAGTCTGGATGATATGCGTTAATCTCAGCAAAAATAGCCTCAGCAGGTAAGAACATAATTGCTTGATCGCTTGTAACATTTTTAATAATATATTTATTTGCAATATCATCGATATGTTTTTTTACATCAGCTTTAAAGGCTTTTATATAAACTTCTCTTCGGGCATCAGATATTGTTCTATCCATCATTCTTTGGTAATTTTCAAGTGGAAATTTTGAGTCAATAGCTACCATACCTAATGGTTGTGGACATCTTAGGATTGAGTCTACCATAGTAGAATTTGGTAATTGATATTGTAGTTGATATACTTTATCATTTTTATCACCAAATACACTAGCTAAGATTGTATGTAATTGAACTTCTCCATAACAGCCTCTACTCTTTTTATCACTTAAAATATCTTGAAGTGAAATGATATTAGTTGATAATTGTTCAATCTTCTTTTGAGCTTCATCAATCTTACTAATACGTTCTAAGATACCTTGGAATGTTTCATTAGTCTTTTTAAAACCTTCATTTAATCTCAAATCAACTTTTTCATTTAATTCTTTGATTGCTTTATTTAACCATTCAGAAACTTCTTTTGAGAATCCATTATACATCTCAATCATTTTGGTATTATTTTCACCAATTTGTTTTGCGATATGTTCTTTAAGTTCTGATTCTTCTTTATTAATCTTTTCAACTAACACTTTAGAAAAATCATTATATAAAGCTAACATCTTAGTATTATTTACACCAATCTCTTTTGCAAGATGCTCTTTTAATTCACCTTGTTGTGTTACTATCTTTAATGTTATTTCATTTGTTGCTTCTTTTAATTGTGGTTTAATATCTTCTTTACTGTTTGATTTATTTTTTAACAGCACAACTACTAATAAAGCTAAATTTAATAAACATAAAACTATTAAAACAATTTCCATTTCAATCATTTTCTCTTCACCTTAATATATTATACTTCTTTTTTCAAAAAGAAAAAAGAAAAAACGGATACAATATCCGTTTTTAATGATTTATTTTAATTAAGCTTTGTTTTCGCTACCTAAAACATTTTTAATCTTATGAGTTACAACGTTACGAACATTGTTACGTCCATCAGTTAAATATTGTCTTGGGTCGAAATGATCTGGATGAGTTGCGAAATGTAAACGAATTGCAGCAGTCATACCTAAACGTAAGTCTGAGTCAATGTTGATTTTACATACAGCGCGGTGTGCAGCTTCACGTAATTGATCTTCTGGAATACCGATTGCATCTGGCATATTTCCACCATGTTCGTTAATAATTTTAACGTAGTCTTGTGGAACGCTTGAAGCACCATGTAATACGATTGGGAATCCTGGTAAACGTCTAGCAATTTCATCTAAGATGTCTAAACGTAATTTTGGATTTTGACCTGGTTTGAATTTGTAAGCACCGTGAGATGTACCGATAGCGATAGCTAAAGAGTCAACACCTGTACGAGTTACGAAATCTTCTACTTCATTAGGGTTAGTGAATTGAGCATCTTCATCACTTACATTAACTGCATCTTCGATACCAGCAAGTCTTCCTAATTCACCTTCAACAGTAACATAACGTCCGCGAGCAGCTACATCGTGAGCATAGTCACAAACTTTTTTAGTTAATGCAACGTTTTCTTCATAACTTAAATGAGAACCGTCGATCATAACTGATGTGAAACCATCATCGATACATGATTTACATAATTCGAATGAATCACCATGGTCTAAGTGTAATACGATTGGTAATTCTGGGAAGTTTTCGCAAGCAGCTTTTACCATATGGATTAAGTATTTAGCATTTGCATATTTTCTTGCTCCACTTGATACTTGAAGAATAACTGGAGAGTTTAAGGCACCAGCAGCTTCAGTGATTGCTTGAACAATTTCCATGTTGTTTACATTGAATGCACCAACAGCATATCCGCCTTCATAGGCTTTTTGAAACATTTCCTTTGAGTTAACTAAAGGCATAATTAATTCCTCCTAAAAATATATATATTTTTTTCTACATCTAATAGTATATCACAAAAAGATAAGTTTTGTGAATAAAATTCTTACTTTTTATTACAAAGTAAACAATATTAAAAAGTATTTCTAGCTTATTTTTTACAAAAAGACATAAAATTATACAAATAAATTAAAAAGGGGAATATTCCCCTCTCATAATCATTATAAATTACTTACAGCTTCTAAAACATTTGAAATAGCTTCTTCACTTGAGATTGAAGTCTTTTCATTAGTTTCTCTAACCTTAAATTCTACAATACCATTAGCAGCTTCTCTACCAACAACGATTTGATAAGGAATACCAATTAATTCCCAGTCTTTTGCTTTGAATCCAAAACCAGCATTACGGTCATCTAAAATAACTTCAACTCTTGCTTTTTTAAGTTCTTCATAAATCTTATCAGCTAAAGCTTTTTGTGCTTCATCTGCGTATTTTACTGGAACTACTACAACATGATATGGAGCAACATTTAATGGCCATTTAATACCGAATTCATCATGGTGTTGTTCAATAATAGAACTCATTGTTCTAGTAACACCGATTCCATAACATCCCATAACCATTGGCACATTTGCACCTTTTTCATCTGTATAAGTACAGTTCATTGCATCAGAATATTTTGTTCCTAATTTAAAGATTTGTCCTACTTCAATACCACGTTCAATGTTCATAGGTTTTCCACATACAGGACATAAGTCACCTGATACTGCTTTACGTAAATCAATTACTTCACCAGTAAAGTCACGACCAAAATTTACATTTTTTAAGTGATAGTTAGGTTTATTAGCTCCACAAATAATGTTTTTCATGATAGCTACTTCTTTATCAATAATAACTTTACAATTTAATCCTACCGGACCAATGAATCCATAGTAAGTATTTAATGATTTAATATCATCATCAGATGCGAATCCTAAGAATGCTTCAGCAATTCCTAAGGCATTTACTAATTTGATTTCATTAACTTCTCTATCACCACGAACAAACGCAGCTACTAATTGATTATTTTGGTTATCTTTATATAAAACACATTTAACTGTTTTACTAGCATCTACACCTAAGAAAGTTGATACTTCTTCAATTGTATGTTGTTTTGGAGTATATACTTCTTCAACTTCTAACATTTGGCTATCATCAGTTAATGTACATACCGCAGCTGCTTTTTCTTCGTCTGCTGCATATGAACAGTGATCACAATATAAGATATTTGATTCACCAACTTCACTTAAAGCCATGAATTGATGTGAGCCAGTTCCACCAATAGCGCCTGTATCAGCTAAAACTGCTTTATAGCGAAGATTAAATCTTGAGAAAATTTTAGAATATGTTTCATACATAATTTGATATGATTGATCTAATCCCATTACGTCTTTATCAAATGAATATGCATCTTTCATAATGAACTCACGTCCACGCATTAAACCAAAACGAGGTCTTAATTCATCACGATATTTTGTTTGAATTTGATATACATTGATTGGTAAATTTTTACTAGATTTTACTACATTACGAATTAAATCTGTGAAAATTTCTTCATGTGTAGGACCTAGGCAAAATTCACGGTCATGACGGTCTTTTAATCTCATTAATTCTGGTCCATATTTAAACCATCTTCCACTTTCTTCCCATAATTCTTTTGGTTGAAGTGCGCTTGATAAAATTTCTAGTCCACCAGCATTATCCATCTCTTCACGAATAATAGCTTCGATTTTATGTAATGTACGTAACCCAAGCGGCATATAATTATACACTCCGGCAACAAGTTTACGAATCATACCTGCACGAAGTAGTAAAATATGACTATCAATGACTGCTTCGTTTGGAGCTTCTTTTAGTGTTGTAATTAACATCTTACTAGCTAACATAATTTATACCTTCCTTTTTTTAATTTCATTTAATTATACTATTAAATGAGAGGAATGTAAAATGATTTTGCATTTTTTGTCGGTTGATTTATTCTATTTTTCTTTATTTTTTACCATAAATAGGTTAAAATAAAAGTAACAGGAAAATAATTTATGAAAGGAGATAAGCCTTATGGCAAAAAAATTAAATAAAAAAAGCGACGTCAAAGTCTTCGCGTTAGGTGGACTTGGTGAAGTAGGAAAGAACTGCTACTGCATAGAATACTACGATCAAATCTTTATTATTGATAGTGGGATTTTATTTCCAGATGAACATTTACTGGGCGTGGATTATGTTATTCCTGATTTTACTTACCTAATTGAAAATGAAAGTAAGATTGTGGGTCTTTTTATTACTCACGGACACGAAGACCATATTGGAGGGATTCCATATCTTTTAAAACAAGTTAAAATCCCTAAGATTTATGCTGCAGGTATAGCGGTTGATTTAATTCATATGAAATTAAGTGAACATCCTGGTATAACTGTACCAGAAATCATCAACTATAATAGTGAATCAAAATTTGAATTCACACATACAGTAATTTCTTTTGTTAGATTAAATCATTCAATTCCAGATTCTTTTGCAATTTGTATTAAAACAAAAGAAGGAACAATTTTGCATACTGGAGATTTTAAAGTAGACTTTACACCAGTAGGTCCAAATGCAGAGTATGATAAACTAACTAAATTAGGAAATGAAGGACTACTACTTCTTTTGGCTGATAGTACAAACGCTATGACTGAAGGATTCTCTAGTAGTGAAAAGAGTGTAGGAGAGTCTATTAAAGATTTATTCTCACACATTAAAGACCGTATTATAGTTGCAACATTCTCATCTAATATCTATCGTATCCAACAAGTAATTGAAGCATCACTATTAAACAAACGTAAAATTGCAGTCTTTGGACGCAGTATGGAAAAAACAATTGAAGTAGGAATTCAAACTGGATATATAAAAGCAGGAAAGAATCACTTTATTGCTCCACAAGATATTAATAACTACAGAAAAAATGAAGTAACAATATTATGTACAGGCTCACAAGGGGAACCAATGGCCGCATTAAGTAGAGTAGCAAATGGTTCTCATAAATACATTAAACTTATTCCAGGTGATACAGTCATCTTCTCATCTAGTCCAATTCCAGGAAATGCCGAGGGTGTAAATAAAACAATAAACGCTCTATTTAAATGTGGCGCTAACGTTATTGTAAACTCACCTATTAATGGCACACATACATCAGGACATGCAAATCAAGGTGAATTAAGACTTCTTCACTCACTAACTAGACCACTGTATTTTATGCCAATTCATGGTGAATATCGTATGTTAAAAACACACGCTAAAATTGCTAGTGAAATTGGTTGTCCAATCGAAAATACATTTGTAATGGCAAATGGTGATGTTTTAAAAATAAACCGCCATGGTGCAAGTGTTGAAGGAAAAGTTAAATCAGGTGAAGTATATATTGAAGGAACTCGAATTGGTGATTTCTCAAGTGATATAATTAGAGAAAGAAAACTATTATCTAATGAAGGATTATTTACAATTATCTTTACAATAGATATGAAAAATAAAACAATTCCAGTAGAACCACAAGTAGTATCACGTGGATTTATTTATATGAAAGATAGCGGCGATTTAACTAAACAATTAACAAATGCAGCTAAAACTTTCTTAGCAAATGAACTTAAACAAACAAAATTAATAAATCTATATCAATTACAAAAATCAGTAACTGAATATATGACAAAAATAATTGTTGAAGAAACAGATCGTAAACCAATGGTTATCCCTGTATTTATGCAACTAAATGAATAAGACCAAGATTAATTTCTTGGTCTTTTTTTTTACATTAATTTACTATTTAATTTTTTTGTTGTACTCTTAATGATAAAGTATACTATAAACCATATTACAAAATAAGTTAATAAGAAAATTAGAGTAAAAATTAAAATTACTATCCAATTAAAAGGAATCCAACTATTTACCAAATAACAGCCTAAATAAGCCAAATATATGAATGAAAGATGAAATGCAACTGATTTTAAAATACTCCACTCTTCAATACTATTAAATACCGATGCACCAGCTTGGATAAATGCTAAAAGATATATAGATATGATTGCTATTAACACTTCAAGACCACTTAAATTGACTTCTTCATAAAGAGAAATGATATAATAAATAATACCTAAAATGATTGGTCCAAAACCACCAAAAATCAAACCTCTTTTAAAAAATTCTAACAAGTATTTTTTCATAGTCCCATTCTCCTTTTAACATTTTTCAATTCTCTTCTTGAGATATAATCAGAAAAATCATTTTTTAAAACTACTTTAATTGCTCCTGAAATAGTTGACTCAAATCTTAATATCTTTCCTACATTAACTAAACAACCTTGATTAATTTTAACAAATGAATCTTTAGCGTATTCTATAACTACATATAATCTTTCTTTAATTAGATATGCTTCGTTTTTAGTTTTTGCATAAACTTTTCCATCTTGCGTATAAAAAGCATAAATTTCATCTAATGTTAAATTGATTATTTTATCATCTTTATATCCAAATAAGTTAATATTACTACCCTTAATAAGTCTTTCAATTTCATTAATTAACTTATTTTTTTCATGTGCAACAATAACTATTTCTTCATCTTTATCTTTATCGATAATAAGCTGATATTTCATGAGCATCATCTCCCAAGTATATTATATTTTAAAATATAAAAATTTAAATCTTTTTTAAATATGTGGTTATTTTAAAAAGATATATGGTTAAAAAAAGATGCCATAAAAATGACATCTAATTCTTTTACTATTCTAATGTTAAGAATGCTTTATATCCTTGATATGCTTCATAAACGTCAGCTTTTGAAACAATTTCCATAGGTGCATGCATACATAATACTGCAACTCCGGCATCAATTACATACATATTTTCATTACCTAAAATATATGCAATTGTTCCTCCTCCACCTTGGTCTACTTTACCTAATTCAGCAGTTTGATAATTTACACCGCAAGAATCAAGTAAGTTACGAATTTCTGCCATGTATTCAGGCATTGCATCGTTAGCACCTGACTTACCACGAGAACCTGTATATTTATTGAAACATAAACCATGTCCTAAATAAGCAGCATTTTTACTATCATTTACATAAGCAAATAATGGGTCATAACCAGCACTTACGTCACTTGATAACATTTTTGTATTTGTTAATGCTTTGCGTAATTTAATTTCAGAATATGTACTCATATTATCAATTAAATACATAATTGTATCAGCAAAGAATTTAGATTGAGCACCAGTTGCACCAATGCTTCCTACTTCTTCTTTATCTACTAATACACAACAAGCAGTATATGTAGGAACGAAATCCATATCAATTACAGCTCTAAGTGATGTATAAGCGCAAACACGGTCATCATGACCATAACCAGCAACCATACTTCTATCTAAACCATAGTCTCTTGATGGTCCAGCAGGAACGATTTCAAGTTCAGCAGAAACAAAATCAGCTTCTTCAAAATCATATTTTTCTTTTAAGATTCTTAATACATTTGCTTTAACAGCATTCTTTTCTTCACCTTTTAATGGCATAGAACCTAAAGTAACATCTAAGTCTTCTCCTTCAATTACTTTAGCAGCGCTCTTTTGCATTTGATCTGCTGATAAATGGATTAATAAATCTGAAATACCAACAATTGGATCAGTTGGGTCATCACCGATAGCTACATCAATTACAGATCCGTCTTTTTTACAAACAACACCATAAATAGCTAATGGAATTGTAACCCATTGATATTTTTTAATACCACCATAGTAGTGAGTATCTAATAAAGCAAAGTTATCTCTTTCATATAATGGATCTTGTTTAACATCAATTCTAGGTGAATCGATATGAGCTCCTAAAACTCTTAAACCTGCTTCAAGTGGTTCGCTACCAATTACATAACAAACAAAGTTTTTCTTTTTATTAACAAAATATACTTTATCACCTGGGACTAATTTTTCATAAGCCTCAAGTGGTTTAAATCCTTTTGCTTCAGCTAACTTAACTGCGTTAGAAACAGCTAATCTTTCAGTTTTTGATGCAGATAAATATTCTTTGTATGACTCATTAAAAGACATAACTAGTTCTAATGTTTCTTCATCATATTTTTCCCATGCATTTTTACGATACATAATATAACACTCCTTTTTACATTTTTATTTTATATTATTTATATTATAGAACAATTATTACTTTTTTTAAAGAAAAAAATATGTTATTTCAACAATAACATATTAGATAATAGCTTCTATTAAAAATTTAAGTGCTAATAAGACTAAAACAACCCCACCAACAAGTTCTGCCTTCTTTTCAAACTTAGAACCGATTTTAGCACCAATGATACTTCCGATAAATGATAATATAAATGTAATAACACCTATAAGAGTAATAGCTAACCAAATATTCGCATCTAAAAGTGATACTGTAACACCAACAGCTAAAGCATCTATGCTAGTAGCTATAGCAAATACAAACATAACCTTAAACCCTAAAGACGAATTTTTTTCATTACAAGCACAAGGACAATCATCCTCTTTTTCTAATGATTCTTTAATCATTTTTCCACCTAAGAAAGCTAGAAGGAAAAATGCAATATATCCTGATAAAGACTCAATGTTAACTAACTTTGTAAATAAAACTCCTATAGACCAACCTAATAGTGGCATTAATGCTTGAAATCCTCCAAACCAAGTCCCACATACAAAGCCAGTCTTTAAATATTTATCTCTACTTGATACACCTTTACAAACAGAAACAGCAAAAGCATCCATCGCCATTGTAACCGCGATAATTATGTATTCATAAATTTCCATTACTTCATCAACTCGCCTTATTTAATAACTATTATTAATATAACTTTTTAAGTACTAATAGTCAACAATAAATTAAAGAAAAGAACCAGTAAAATTAATTACTGATTCTATCTTTTTCGATACTACTATAAAGTTTATATCCACCAACAAAATTATATGCATCAAAATTATTTTCCATAAGAATTCTAACTGCCAAATAACTTCTAAGTCCACTTTGACACATTACATATATTTTTTTATTTTTATCAAGAAGATTTAAGTTATTTCTTAAATCATCTAAAGGAATATTTATAAAACTTTCTGCATGACCTTTACTATATTCATTAACGGTTCTTGTATCTAATAAAATAACATCATTTCTTTTTCTTAATGAAACTATATCTTCATAATAAAATTGCTTAACTAAGCCACAAATTATATTATCAGCAATATACCCTGCAACATTAACAGGATCTTTTGCACTTGAATAAGGCGGTGCGTAAACTAAATCTAAATCCTTTAACATATAAACCTTTAATTTTAAATATATGCTTGTAGCAATTACATCAATTCTTTTATCTACGCCTTCATATCCTACACATTGTGCACCTAAAATACTATAACTATTCTTATCGTATAAAACTTTTAAAGTCATTGGTTTTGCATTCGGATAATATGAAGCATGATTTAATGGTGATAATATAATTTTCTCATACTTGATATTATTTCTTTTAGCCTCTTCCTCATTAATACCAACACTTGCGGCAGAGATATCAAATACCTTAATAATACTTGGTGCAATAGACCCTTTATAACTACTTTCCATTCCGCAAATATTACTAGCAGCTACCCTTGCCTCTTTATTAGCAGGTCCTGCTAAAGTTATAATTCTTTTTTCTCCTAAAACATTATGAGTAATCTCGACCGCATCTCCTACAGCGTATATATCACTAAGCGAAGTTTCCATCATACTATTTACACTAATTGCGCCACTATTACCTAGTTTTAAACCAGCTTTAATAGCTAACTCATTATCTGGTCTAACACCAATCGCGACTAAAACAACATCAAATTTTAAAGAACTATTATCACTAAATTTAACAATCACTTCATCATTAACATTTTCGATATCTAAAACATTAGAATTTAATAAAATCTTTACTCCTTTACTTCTAATATGATTATGAATAAAAGAAATCATGTCTTTATCAAAATTCTTTAAAAGTTGATCACCTTTTTGAATAATTGTTACATCTATTCCCAATCCTTTAATATTTTCCGCCATTTCGACGCCAATAAATCCACCACCAATAATACAGACATTTTTAGGACGACTAAAATTTAGATATTTTTTTATTTCAAATGTATCTTCTACTGTTCTTAAAGAATAAACATTTTTTAAAGGTTTATCTAAAAAATCAAGCGTAATAGGCTTAGCTCCAGGAGATAATAATAACTTATCATAAGTATCTATAAATTTCTCACCTGTAGTTAAATTTTTGACCAAAACACGCTTTTCTAGAGGGTTTATATCAAGTACTTCATGTTTTACTCTAACATCAATATTATAGCGTTTATTAAAGCTTAAAGGAGTCTGTAAAGTTAATTCATTCTCATCTAAAATTTCATCTCCGATATAATAAGGAAGCCCACAGTTAGCGTATGAAATATATCCACTTCTTTCATAAATGGTAATACTTGCCTTCTC
>JBGVOE010000108.1:0-13059 GCA_045126355.1 Anaeroplasmataceae bacterium
TGTACTCTATGAGAAATTTCTTCACGTATTTTATTATAAAAACCTTCTTCTTCACCAAACCAATTTTCATAAGGCATACTTAAAGAAATTACTGGAATTGTAGTTTCATTATTTAAATAAGTTAATGTTCTAATAGCTTCATTACCTTTAGAGTCAACATGTCTAATAGTTAAAACAAATTGTTTATCACTTAAAGCATATTTTTGAGGATTTTGAATATTATTAATATACATGTGAGAAACACATTTTCCTAATGTATCATTAGCTAAAATAGCATCAACAGATTTTGTTAATGGATAATTAGAAATAAACTTATCAGTATTAAACTTAACACTAATTTTATTTACGTATTTAGTTTGTGGACGCGAAGAGTCTAATGAATAAAATAAACTACTCTTTTTATCTTTAAACTTAAAATTTAAAACTATATCTTCTTCATAAACACCAGGAAAATAATTAACATATACACCATCTAAAACTTCATAGTAACCTTCAAATTCTTTATCAGTTACATTAGGTTTAGAAGTATTATTTGTCTCTGGTTCAACAGGAGTTTGATTAGTAGGATTATTTTGTGTTTTATCACTTGGACCCTCTGTTTGTGTATTACATCCAGAAGCAATCATGACAAAAACAATCAAAAACAGAATAAATATTTTTCGTCTAATATTATTTGCTTTTGAATTAGTTACGTTCATCTTGAACCTCTTTTAAGAATTTTGGTTCAACTTTAAATTTTCTGTTTTCGAATAAAACACCGTTTACTTCTTGTTGAACGTCAGATACTTGAGTATAACAATATCCACAAGAATAATCTAATGAATGAAGAGTTCTAAATAAACCACTTAATCTTTCAATATATTCTTGATCATCTTTTACACCAACACCATAACCCCAGTTTTCAGTACCTTCAGTATTTCCTTCGGTGTTTTTGATATATGCTGTTCCACCAAACTCAGTGAACATGATTGGTTGACCTTTATAATCCCAGCCGTCACACATAGCACCTTTATGATGAGAATCCCATACTTCTTGTAATGCTTTTTCAACTGTTAAATAATATTGTTTTAATTTTTCTCCATCTTGTTCGTAGTGATGGATAGTTAAAATATCAGAAATAGTATGTTCCCAACCATCGTTAGTAATTACAAAACGATATGGGTCATATTCTTTAGTTAAATGATAAATTAAATTAGCGAAATCTTGCTCAACTGAGCGAGTTTTTATGTGCTCAACACCCCAAGACTCATTAAGTGGTGTCCAAGTGATAATACATGGATGGTTATAATGTTGTTTAACAATTTGTAACCATTCAACTTCAAATCTAGCACGAGACAATGATGTGTTATCATACATAGATGGCATTTCACACCACATTAAATATCCTAAGACATCTGCATAATAAATAAATCTTTCATCTTCAATTTTTTGATGTTTTCTACATCCATTAAATCCTAATTCAATCATTTTAGTAATATCTTCATATAAAGCTTGATTAGATGGAGCTGATAAATGGCTTTCTAAGAAATAACCTTGGTCTAATACAAGTTTTTGATATAATTCTTTACCGTTTAAATAAATTTTACCATTAGAAGCTTTTACTTCACGTAATCCGAAATAACTTAAAACAGAATCAACAACAACACCATTATCAACTAATTTAATATGTAAATCGTAAAGGTTAGGATTTTCTATATCCCATAACATTACTTTTTCAGCTAGGCTAATTTCACATTTACATTTACCATCTAAAACTTCCACTAAAGATGAACCAACCACAGCATCATCAAATGTAACAATAGATTCTATAGATAAACCATCTGCGTTTAATGTTTCATATTCTAAAATAACTTTTTCTTCACTTAATAAAGGAGTTATTTTTACATTCTCAACTCTATTGTGATTAACTTTTTCTAACCAAACACTCTTATAAATACCTGTTGTATCTACATACCAACAACCAAAGTTATCGTCTTTCCATCTTTGTTTTCCTCTAGGTTTTTCAACAGAATAATCATCTTCACATTTAATTACTAATTTATTTCCACCGTTGGCAACATATTTAGTAATATCAAATGTTAATCTATGATATGCACCTGTATCACAACCTACATATTTACCATTAACATATACTTTAGTTAAATAGTCTGAACCTTCTAAATGTAATAATAAATCTTGATTTTCTTCTAAATTAACATCAATAGCGCGTTCATACCAAACGTAATCACATCTTTTTTGAATATTAATATTAGAAGCAGGACATTGATATACAAAAGGTACTACGATATCATATTCTTTTTCAAACCCATTTTGATATCCTTTATCCTCACCAGTATTATCGTGATCAAATCTGAAGTTCCAAACCCCATCTAAAATTTCATAGTTATCTCTAACAAATTGTGGTCTTGGAGATTCATTAAAAGTAATCTTTCTGGCCATTTTAAAAATTTTATATACCCTAATTGTACTCTAGAATATATTTCTCCTTCTTAAGTAATTTTTATTATTAATAGTTATGAGTACAACATAACATTTTTTTTGAAATAAAATAATTTTAATTAACTATTTTAAAATATTCTTTTCTAAAATAGCATTCATAAATGCTTTACCTAATTCAACCATAGATAAACTATCGTAGTGGAATAGGTCAGCTCCTGATGTAGGTTCTTTTCTAAAATCTAATCCCATTGCTATAGTATCAATATAAACTCTGTATTCAGGGTCTAATTGAGCTACATTAGCTTTCATTTGGTTAATTGTAAGATAGTTTGTCCATGCAGAAGATTCTGAAATTGCAGCATCAACAAATAAAATTTTATCATCTTCTACATATCCACTTAAATCTGAATTTAAGTCATTAATAAAATTATCTAAATACGTTTCATATTTTTCAGTCTTTGAATTATTTGTACTATCAGCTTCACCTTGCATCCAGCAAACAGCTTTAACATAAGGAATGTATCCTTCTTCTTCTAACTTTCCAATTTCTTCAAAAAGGAAATTAATCATACCATCATATAAATATCCAGTTGCACCACTGCTATAAGATCTCCATTGAGAATATAAATCAGAAGCACCCATAGTATATTTTAAGATATATGTAGGTCTAGTTAAGTTTGTACCCTCATAAGCTTCATTCATTCCAACTTCAGGTCCAAAACGATCTTTATTAAATCCTAGTCCAAATTTAACTGACTCATATGAATCATTCTTATAAGTTCCACCATTACAAGAAAATTTCATTTTTAAAACTGAATCTTCTTTTTTCAAATATTTTTTATATAATTGTGGATTCTTTTTTTGCATTTCAATCCACCAAGTGTGACCTTCTGCATTAGATTGTCCGCATAAAATGATAATATTAATTTCATTTGTAGTTGCAGGTTCTGTAACTTCAGTCTTATCACTAGGAGCATCAGTCTTTTCTTCTTGACCTCCACAACTAATTGCAGTTAGCGCTACAACCAACAATAAAAACATAAAAATAATTTTTTTCATCAACAACTTCCCTCCATTTTTTAAATATTTAGTTTTTGAAATAAATTCTCTCTATAATTATTATACATTTTGTTAAAATTTAATCAATTAGAATAATTGATAAATAATTATTTTAATAAAGAAAAAAACTACTACTAATTGTCACTTAGTAATAGTTTTAAAATATTAAAAATCAAAAATTAACTACTTTGAAATAAATTTCTTAGCTACATAACGATTTTTACCTATTGTCTTTTTACCATATTCAATAGCTAATTTAGGACATCTATTGATACATGCTGAACAGTGGATACAAGTTTTACCCCATACTGGTTTTCCTTCTACCATAGTAATGTTATTAAGTGGACACACCTTAGCACAAATACCGCATGAGATACATTCATCAGTAGAGTAGAATTTTTTTGGCTTAATACAGAATGTATCAAATATCCAAGTAACAGGAGCTACACTCATAGTATGAGCAGCTCCTACTTTTGATGTGTCTAAATCTTCATTATTAATAATTTTTTCAGCTATAGCAGGAACACCTTCAATAGCTTTATTCATAATAACTTCATTTTCTTCTTTGCCTTTAACTTCAAAGAACATTAAATAATCTTGAGGCATAGTTAAATGGGCGATACCCCTATAGTTTAAATTTAAATTTTTACAAATTTTCACTGCTTCAGCACCTGATGCAGAAACACCACTACCTGCACAAGTCATAATAACATAGAAATCTTTATTACCAGCTAAAGTTGATTTTTGAATAAATTCAGAAACTTTTGCAGGAATTGTTGAAATATAAACAGGCGCTACTAAAACATAAGGCTTTTCAGAAGTTAAATTTAAAACTTCTCCTTTTTTCATATATTCATTAATAGAGATAGCACTATCATTACATAAATGTGCAATATTTTTAGCAATATATTCACTGTTTCCAGTCGCAGAAAAATATAAAACCATTTTTACTTCCTCCTAAAATGATTGTTTAATGTATTCTTTAAAACTTGCTTCTCCAACTTCATCCTTACCTACTAAATCATGAGATAAAGTAAATCTAGAGAATAAGATAACGTCTCTCTTACCTTGTTTTTTAATCTTTGGTAAGTTAGCTAATACACTAAATAAGAATTTAGGAACATATTTAATAACGACTTCTTTGCCAGCAGCTTCAAAACACATTTTAGCCATTTCATTATATGTATATGTTTCTTTACCACCAACTTCAAAAGTCTTGTTAGATGCATCCATATTATCTACAATAAATTTAGCAAAATCAGGACAATCAACAACGTTTGCCTTAACTTCACCATAACCTTTTAATAATTGCATTTCACCTTTTTCAATATAAGGTCTAAACACTTTTATAATGTCATAGAAGTATCCTGTTGGTCTATGAATTACATATTCAATTGAACCATTCTTTAAAACATCTTCAAACATCTTTTTAGAGTTTAACATTGGGACTTTTTTAGCATCTTTACAATCACATGCGATTACTGATGTATAAATAAATTTTTTAACGTTAGCTTTTACAGCTTCATTATATAAGTTTACATTCCCTTGATAGTCGATATCATAACATGAGAATTTTGTACTAGCTGTAGTTAAACCAACTGTAGAAATAACAACATCACAACCATCAAAAATATTTTCTAAAGATTCAACTTTAGTTGCGTCAATTGCTCTAAAACTATATCTTCCCTTTAATTCTGTTTCTCTTTCTTTTAAGTCTAAGGCAACTAGTTCGTGTTCTGTTAAAGCTAATTTCTTTAAAATTTCAAAACCTAAATTACCAAATGCTCCTACTAATGCTACTTTCATATATACCTCTCCTTTAACTTAAACATTAATATTTTTTCAAACCAAATAAAACTTCATTATATAATTTTTCAATCTTCTCACGACCAAACATTTTAATAAATAAATCTGTTGATGGACCTCCATTATCTAAAAGTCCATTAACATATTTACTAGATAATTCTATCTTCTTTTCATTATCTATTATTTTTTCATTACAAATATTTAAATACTCTTTAAAATGTTCTAAAGTTAATAAATTAAATTCACTACTATTTTTCTTCTTACCAATTTTAGAAATACTTTCAGCTAACTTCATATAATCATACCAGTGTTCTCCTGGGTCTCTTTCTGGCAAATGTTTATATTTAGCTTTTACACTAGCTAATTGTGATACATCAGTCTTATTAATCATTGTATCATATAATTCAACAATAAGTGTATCATTGCCCATTGCATAAATTCTATCATAAGAATATAGTGGCAAATCTTTTTCAATAGGAACAATAATCAGCGTATCCATCTTCATAAGCCCAAAGAACCCTACAGCCTTCATAACTGATATATGTCCTAAACCTTTAGCGTAATAGGAATCGATAGTAAACTTCATTCCTTTAGCTTTAAAACTTGAAAATTCTTTAGCATCAATCTTTTCAAGATTATATTGTTCTTTAATAATATCTATAATTTTTTCTAACATAAAACACACCTATTCTACATTAATCTCATTACTTCTTGCTTTATTCAATAATAAAACACCAGCAAGTAAAGATCCTTGTCCTAATATATTTACACCTTCAGCAATCCAGTTCATTGCGGCTTCGCTAAAGTTTTTACTAGATAGATAACCCATGCCTAACGAACTAATAAATGAAACAATAAATAATATAATTAACCAAGGTTTCTTCATTCTTTTAGCAATGATACATAATGCTGTATCTAAAAGTAACAATCCTCCACACATAAATCCTACAAATAGAAATGTTCCACTAAAGATAGGTGGAGCTTGTAATAAGTATGTTTTTTTATTTTTCATAACATACCAAATCATACTAATACCAGCTAATAAAAATCCGATTGATTGAACTGGGAAAAACATTTTATTTAATGATTCAAAATCACAAATGTTTGCTGCATATAATAGTTTATAAGTAGCTTTTAAAAAGCCAGCAACAAACACATCAATAGCTCCACACGAGAATAAAGCAAACTGAGCTTTGTTCATATCTTTTGTGAAATGCTTCATTAAAATAAAACAAGCTATCCCAAACATAATTACTGGAATAAAATCAACAAGCGCCATCGAAACTGAAAATTCTTTAGCTAATATAATAAAATTTTCCATAATACATACCTCCTGTTTATTTCAAATTTTAATTATTAATAAAATTATTAATATATAAAGATGTTAAACTTATTTGTTCAAATACTTCGATCTTACTAGCACCATCACCATCTTGATTACCATACATTCCAAAATAAGCATGACATCCACCTTCAATAATAATCTCAGTGAAATCATTTGGTAAATTATTTTTATATTTTAAATACTTCTCTTTATTCATTACCTTATCTTCACTACCATAAATTGAAAGAACTTTTAAATCAGTGTTTTTCAAATTACTAGTAGAATAAGATCCTAATAAAATCAAACCATCAAATTTATTATAATTTTTCTCTAAATAAGTAGCCGCCATTGATCCACCTAAAGAGTGTCCTCCTATATACCAATAGGAGATATTAGGAAAATAATCGATAACCTTATCAGCTGCATTTACGTTAAAAACAGCTAAATTAAAAGGCATTTCAAGCAAAACACAAGTGATTCCATTTAATGCTAATTCATACATTAAGGGTTCATACGCACTAAATTCTACCTTACCACCAGGATAAAAAATAAAACCAACGTCACTATCATTTGTTTTATATGAAATTGCTCCATCATATAAAACTCTTTTTTCTACATCTTTATTTTCAATAAATGCTTCTACCATATCGCTATCAGTATGATAGTAGTCAGAAACATAAACTAAAAATACAGAAACAATTAATAAAATAGTAATTACTATAGAAACTATATATTTAATTATTTTTTTATTACTAGACTTCCCCAAATTTATCACTCTAATAAAAATTATATCATAAATTATATATTTAACTACCTATAAAAGTCGATTTTTGTAAATGTTTTAAAATAAAAACTAAACATAAATCAAGTATAATTTATTTAAGATTTCAGATATAATATCACACTTCAACCAAAACCAATACGTTGATATCTCAATAGTTATAATTATAAATATTATCGAAATTGCATTTGTAATCCAATTAGTCTTTATTCCTTTTTATTAATACACTTGTATGAAGAAATTAAAAATATTCGAAATAAAAATACAACAACGAACTTCGCTAATTTAGGATTCATTAAAATTTTCAAACTTTTTTACTGTTTAATTATAAATCAAGATAGACTATTTGAAACTACAACATTATTTATAAAAGAGAGAAAAAGATAAGCAAAATAAAAGTAGATTCTATAAATGAATCTACTTAATTATTCTTATTCTTCTACAAATGATTCTTTTCCAACACCGCATAATTCGCATTGAAAATCTTCTGGTAGATCTTCAAATTTAGTTCCAGGAGCGATACCAGCTTCTGGCATTCCTAAATCTTCATCATATACCCAACCGCATACAGTACATACATATTTCATATTCATTTTCCTCCATTCTTTAAATTTTTTCAAAATCACTGGCTCCGTGATTACATAATGGACATATTATATCAGAAGGTAATTCTTCTCCTTCGTATATCCATCCACACACTTTGCATACATAACCATTTTTTCCTGATGTATCATTTTTAGGTTTTACATTAGTAAGATAATAATTATAACTCATACTTAAAATATCATTAATAACACTAGCTTCTACGACATCACAAATAAACATTGTATGAGTACCTAAATCAATACTTTGAATTACTTCTAATGAAATATATGAATTAATATACTCATCTAATACAACTAAGTTATTTGTTGATCGTAATTGATTATGATTTTTAAATTTATCGGTATCTTTACCACTATGAAAACCAAATAATTCAAACACTTTAAAAGGTGCATCAATATTTAAGCAGTTAACATTCATCTTATTAGTTTTAACAATAATATCATGAGAATAACTATTTTTATTAATTGTAACCGCAAAACGATTTGGACTATTAGTTACTTGTGTTACGGCATTAACAATAATTCCATTATCCTTAAGTCCATCATTAGTCGTAATAACATATAATCCATATCCTACATTAGATAAAGCTTTTAAATCATTTTTAAATACAACTTCTTTTTTAACATATTCTAAAGTTAATTCTTTAGCCAAATTTTCTAACGCTAAAATGCTATCATCATTTAAACTAGATAAGATTTTTACACTAGTTTGACTATATTTAAGATTTTTACATGAAGCCAACATTTCCTTCATCACTTTAATTGCATTAGGTGACCATGAACCATTTTCAATTAAAGCTACTGTTCGATTTTGAAAGTTACGTTCTGTTAAATGATTGATAAATTCCTTCATATGAGGAAAAATATCCATGTTATATGTAGATGAAGCTAAGACTAATTTATTATATCTAAAAGCTTCAGCTACAACCACACTTACATCAACTCTAGCTAAATCATAAACCACTACATTTGGGTGATTAGCATCTTTTAGGATTGATGCTAATTTCATAACTGCCTCTTTTGTATTACCATAAATAGACGCATAAGCAATCACCACACCATCTTCTTCAGGAGTATAACTACTCCATTTGTCATAAAGATTTAGATAATGAGATAAGTTATTATTTAAGATAGGTCCATGTAGTGGACAAATCATCTTAATATCTAATTTACTAATCTTTTTTAATAAGCTTTGAACTTGTGCTCCGTATTTCCCGACAATACCTATGTAGTAACGTCTTGCTTCATTATCCCAATCTTCTAAACTATCTAAGGCACCAAAACGCCCAAAAGCATCAGCTGAGAAAATAATCTTATCAGTTAAATCATATGTGACAATAACTTCAGGCCAATGAACCATAGGAGCAGTCATAAACATTAATTCATGATGTCCTAAAGATAATTTGTCACCTTCACCTACAATAATTCTTTGATTAACAAAATCATTTTCGAAAAAGTTTTTCATCATCGTAAATGCTTTACTACTAGCTACAATAGTTACATTAGGATATTTATTGATAAAGTTTATAATATTAGCTGAATGGTCTGGTTCCATATGGTGAATAATTAAATAATCAACACTTCTTTCACCTAATTCTTTTTCAATATTAGCTAACCACTCGCTAGTAAACTCTTTATCTACAGTATCTAATACACATACCTTTTCATCTAAGATTAAATATGAATTATAACTAATACCATCTTCTACAGGATATTGTCCTTCAAACAGATCAATTTTTTTGTCGAAAACACCGACATATTTAATTTTTTCATTTATATACATACTATCACCCATCTATTTTTAACTATTTCTAATATTTTTATAACATATTTGAAGTCAAAATAAAAGAGATATGCTCCAACTATAACATAACAATTATTGGCATATTTCTTTTTAAAATATTTGCTTTTTTACTGAATTTCATTTCACTGAAATTGATTTCAGTAAAAACTTAATTATTTAGAAAATAAAAACAGGATCAGTATTTAAACCAATCCTGTAATACTCTTAATTGTTCTTTCTCCACATATTTGGAGAGAATAATAATAATATTGGGAATAATTCTAATCTACCCGCAATCATTTCTAAAGTTAAAACAAGCTTAGAAAAGTTAGAGTAAGATGAAAAATTACCAGCTGGTCCTACAATACTACCTAAACCAGGACCAACGTTATTTAGGCATGTAAGTGATGATGTAATAGTTGTTTCTAAATCAATATTAGGCATATTAGGATTATATATTGAAATCAAGACTGTACAAACAATAAATACAAGTACATAAACAACAAAATATCCCATTACACTATCTACAGTTGCCTCAGATAAAGGTTTTGAGTCCATATAAACAACTTCAACCTTACGAGGTCTAACTAATTTTTTTACCTTAGCTACTGCTGATTTAAATAAAATAACAACTCTACTCATTTTAAATCCACCAGCTGTTGAACCAGCACAAGCACCAAAACATATTAACATCAAAATTATTGCTTTTGATAAAATAGGCCATGTATTAAAATCGCAAGTCGAGTAACCTGTAGTTGAAATTATTGAAGCTACTTGGAATAGTGATAATCTAAATGTTTCTTCAACATTACCAACTTGTGGATAAATATTAAAACAAATAATTAAAACACTTAAAATAACTGTAACAATATAAACTTTAATTTCTGTATTTTTATATACATCTTTAACATTTTTAATTAGTAATAAATAAAACATTGAGAAGTTAATTCCAAAGACTATCATAAAGATACTAATCACATACTGAGAGTAGGCTGTAAATGAAGCAAGCCCATCAGCGTGTGCACTAAATCCACCAGTACCCGCAGTACCTAACGAATAAATCAAACTATGAAATACATTCATCTCAGTATCTGGACCTAATAATAACAACAAGAATTCTACTAAGGTTAAAACCATATAGATAATATACAAAATTCTTGATGATGCAGCCATTTTAGATACTAAGCGTCCAACTTGTGGACCAGGGCTTTCAGCACGAAGAATATGAAGTGATGAACCTTCTTTAGACTCAGGAATAATAGCTAGAATAAATACTAAGACACCCATTCCACCTATCCAGTGTGAAAAGCTTCTCCAAAACAAAGTACTATGACTTAAGACTTCTACATTAGGAACAATACTTGCACCTGTTGTAGTAAACCCAGAAGCCATTTCAAAAAATGCATCAAAGAAATTTGGAATATCTTTAGTTAAAATAAATGGAATACAACCAAATAGTGACATCATTAACCAAGATAGGCCAACAATAATCATACCTTCTCTAACAAGCATTTTAGATGATTTTGCTTTTTCAATATTTAAAAGTATTCCTAACAAAACTAAAACAACAATTGGAATTATATAAGCTAAATAATAAGTAATACCTTCTTGGTAAATAAAACTTACTATTAACGGAAGAACCATTAACGCTGCTAGTAAGATTAAAATTTTACCAATGATATTTTTAATTATTGAAAAATTCATATCTTACTCCAAGATTTCATTTAAATCTTTTAATAATTTATTTGTTGATACAACAATGACTTTATCATTTAAAGTAATAAAATCATTTCCTGAAGGAATTATTACTTCTTCCCCTTTAATGATAGCAGCAATCAAAATGTTTTTCTTTAATTTTAAATTCTTAAGTGGAATATCAAGTAAACGTTTATTAGCTTTAGCTACAAACTCTAAAGCTTCCACTTTATTATTTAGAAGTTTATGAAGTGTTACAACATTACTTCCGCGTAGGTTATTAACAGAACGAATATAACTAATAATCTTACTTGCAGTAATATCTTTAGTAGAAACAACACTAGCTAAACTAACGCTTTCCATAATTTGTAAAAGTGATGTTTTATTAACTTTAGTAATAATCTTTTTAATATTCTTTTTATTAGCGTACATACTAACAATAATATTTTCTTCATCACTACCAGTTAAACATACAATAGCGTCTGTATTATCTAATCCTTCTTCTTCTAAAACCTCTTGATCTGTTCCATCACCACAAATGATAGTCGCTTTAGGAAGTAAGGCACTTAACTCTTTACAACGTTCATGGTTTTCTTCTAAAATCTTAACATCAAACTTATTTTTTAATAATTCTTTTCCTAAATAAGCACTGATTTTCCCGCCACCAACAATCATAACACTCTTAATTTTAGTTTCTTGAACACCAGATTTATCTAAGAATGTTCTTAATGTTGAACGATTATTAGCTGTGATATAGATTTTATCTTTAGGCATAAAAGTAAAACTTCCTGATGGAATAATTACTTCATCCCCTCTTACAACCGCACAAACTAATACTTTAATTTGATATGTTTGATAAACATTTAATAATGATTGACCAATTAAAGGATTGCCTTCAGGAATAAATAATTCAACTAAGTCAACATTACCATTAGCAAATGAATCAACTCTAATTGCTTCTGGGAAGTTTAGGATCTTTGTAATCTCATTAGCTGTTTCTTCTTCTGGATTAATTGGCATTGTTATACCTAATCCATCACGAATAATATTTAACTGATTACTATATTCATAACTTCTAACACGTGCTACAGTTGCCTTAGCACCCATTTTTTGGGCAATTAAACAAGCTAAGATATTTGTTTCATCGCTATCTGTAGCGGCTACTAATAAATCAGCTTTTCCAACGCCAGCTTCCATTAAGATATCATAACTTGCGCCATTACCAACAATACCAATAACATCAAAGTTATCAATAATATCTTCTATGTTGCTTGGCTTTTTATCAATTACGATTACTTCATGACCTTCTTGGCAAGTAGCCTCAATAATTGCATGACCAACCTTACCATTTCCAACAACAACAACTTTCATAAAAATCACCTCATGATTTCTTTGTTATGTATTATATTTTACCACATATTTATAAAATATAAATATAAAATTAATTATTCACTGTAATGAATGTAGTATGAAAGACCAAAAGCTCCTTCATAATAATATACTTCTAACATATCTCCAACTTTTAATGTTTCGTATTCATAATCACTAATAGAAATTTCATATTCAA
>JBGVOE010000109.1:0-32545 GCA_045126355.1 Anaeroplasmataceae bacterium
AAAGTATTCATATGATTTACCACAAGACTTCACATTTAGTGATCCAAATATGCGCTTTGCATTAGGTGGTGGAAGTTGCTGGGGTAATCTTTATAATCCATTTATTGGTGAATTAAAGAATGTTGAAATTTATGACTTTGCTTTAAATGAAACACAAATCGCTCAATATGCTGTAACTAAGAAAGTATATCGTGCCATAGACGTAATTGCAATTGAATCTGTAACTGATTTATCTAGTGTTGTACGTGTTCCTGCAGGATTATCACATGAACAAATTTTAAAATTAGTTCCTGCAAGTTCTGATGTTGAAGTTAAAATGTCAAATGATTCAGTTAAAACTGCAAACGTTACTTGGAGCGGTGTAGAAGAAAAAGATGGTTCTTTATATTTAACTGGTGAAATTACTGGCTTAGTAAATCCTAATGGTGTTAAAGCATATGCAAAAATTGCTGTTGTAGAAAATGCTAAAGTTTTATTACCAATTGCATTATATGAATTTAATGATGCTAATAACCCTGGTAAAGACTCAATGGGTAATTGGGATTTATCAGTAGTTACAAAGAAAGATGATAAAGGTAACGCATTAGATGGTAATGTTAGAGTTGAAAATGGTGTTGCATATTTCGATGGTTCAGCTGGTTTATTAGCTGATTCTGAAGAAAATGACATTTCAGAAGCATTAAAATCATTTACTTTAACATTCGAAGTTTTACAAACTAAAGCATCAAGTGATTGGTCTGAACCTATCGGATTCGGTTGGGATGATTGGACTCCAAAAGCAAAATGGTGTACATTTGAACTTTCTGGTGGTTCTAGTGATTTAAGATTTACTACTGCATCTGCAAGAGATGAAGCATCTGGTAAGAGTAATGTTGATGGCAATGGTAATCAATGGTGGGGTCCTGTTGTTGGCGACATTGCTACTAGACAAACAGTTGTTTTATCTGTTGATTTAGAAGGTAATATTACAGTTTATGTAGACGGTGTTAAGAAGTATTCATTTGCTACTCCTGCTGGTTATTCATTAACTGATGGTAACATGAAATTTGCAATTGGTGGTAATGGTGTATGGGGTTCTTTTAAGAATGCATTCGTTGGTGAAATTTCTAATGTTGCAATTTATGACTTTGCTGTTAATGAATCACAAGCTAAAGAATTATGTGTAACTAATGAATTAAAAGCTGGTATTACAACAACTGCTACTTATGTTGCAGATATTAACACAACTCCAGTATTTGCTGGTGAAGCTACAAGCGCTGAATTAGTATCTACTATGAGTGCAGAAGAAATGTTAGCTGCATTAAATAGCGCTAATGTTAAAGCTATGTTATCTGATGAATCTACATTAGATTTATCAGCTGTATGGACAAATGTTGTTAATGAAGCTGGTGTTTATACTGCTCATGGTTATGCTGTTTGTGAAGGTATGTTAACAACTGTTAATAGAGTTGAAGTTTCTTATGTATTATCTGTAACAGATGTATTATTATCAATTGAAGTTGCAACTAATCCATCTAAGATGACTTATGTTGTAGGTGAAGAATTAGATTTAACTGGTTTAGTTGTTAATGCATCTATGGCTAGTGGTGTTCAAAACCAAGTAACTGTTACAGCTGATATGGTTAGTGGATTCGATTCAAGTAAAGCTGGTACAACTACAATTACAATCAGTTATGAAGGTAAAACAGCTACAGTAGAATTAACTGTAGAAGAAGCACCAGTTGAACCAGCACAAAAGGGTTGTGGTGGTAGTGTTCTTGCATCAATCTTTGGTTTATTAACATTAGCTGGTGCAACAATTGTTTTAAGAAAAAAACGTGAAGAATAGTTATTAATAAGTAAGAACTGCGTTCGATTTAGAATGCTGTTCTTCATCTTATATATAAATATAAAGAAAAGGAGAAAAAGCATGAAAAAATTAATTTTATTAGCTTTACTTGCTGTATTAACTGTAGGTCTTAATGCTTGTGGTGGCGGTTCAGATGATGAATACAAAGACCCAAGTGATTATGGCGATGGTGAAGCTTATGTAGAAATTGATGATGAAGTCGTTAAATCGATTACGGTGTTCAAAAATGACTGGGCTGATTTCAATAACGCTCGTAAAAACAACACACCTATTTATCAAAAATTATCTACTCAAATCGGTTGTGATATTGAAGCGTTAAACTCTTCAAGTGCAAACTGGGAAACACAATTATCATTATTACAAGCAGATGAAGATTTACCTGACATTTTCTTAACAAATGGTCCAGATAATTCTTATTTCTTCGATAAATTGATTAGAAATGGAGATATTCTTTCTATTTCTGACTGGGTATCAGAAGAACATTATCCAAATATTTACAATTATATTCAACAATTTAACTTTTTACGTACTAACGTAACTTATGGTGATGGTGAAATGTGGTTTATTCCATCATCATGGCATTTAGAAAAATCTTTATACATTCGTTTAGACTGGATTGAAAATTTAAATGCAAAATTAGATGAAATTTTAGTTAAAGAAGGAATTGTTTCAAGTGTTAGCGAAGTTACTCAAGAATTAAGAGATAAATGGCAATATAAAGCACCTGATACATTATTAGAATTCTATCGTTTAGCTAGAGCGTTCACATTATATGACCCAGATAATAATGGTCAAAATGATACTAAAGGTTATGTTTCTGAATCTAATAAAGATATGGATGCATGGATTTATGTAGCATTTGATGCTGGTTGGGATCAATTTATTAAAGAAAATGATTCATATACTTATTCAGATGTTAGTGAAAATGCTATGTATGCAACAAACTTTATGACTAGATTAATTGCTGAAGGTTATGTATCATCTGACTCATTAACTGGTGATATTGATGGCAAACAATCTAAATTTATGAATGGTCAAGCTGGTATGATGTATGCTCATAACTGGTTCAATGTTATTGTTTCAGGTATGATGGCTGCAGATGGATGTAGTATGGATACAGCTCGTTCAAGAATTGGTATGGTTGAACCTCCAAGTGGTAAAAATGGTACTCATGGTGGTGGCGGAGAAAAAGGATTCTGGCAAGGATTCTGTATCAATGCAAACATGAGCAACGCAAGAATTCGTAAATGTTTAGAATTCTATGACTATTTATTAAGTGATGAAGGTTATAAATTATTACAATACGGTGTTGAAGGTGTTCATTACGCTGAAAACGCTGATGGAACTATGACAAATTTAATTGAAATTGATAAAGATGGATTTAGACCTTCAATTAACCAAGTAGATTCAGCATCAATGTTATACGCATTAGTTGACTGGACTATGAATTATAATAATATAATCAATACAAACGCTGATATTATTGCTCCAAGACAAGCTGAATCAGAAAGAAATTCTAGTTTCTCAGATTACCCATGTGTTACTGGAGATTATTATGCTGAATATTCAGAAAGTTGTAGAAATTTATTCTTAGAAACTATTGTATTATTAGAAAAGAATGAAAAATCATTCTACTATGCACCAAAAGATGCAGAATCATATAATCCTTTAACATTTGGTTGGGATGATTTATATAGTGTTGACAACAACTTCGCTAAGAAATGGAATTCATTTGTTAAAAGTTATAAGAGTGCTTCCTATGGTGGAGATTTAATGATTTCTGAATTTAATGACATCATTAATGCAGGAAACGTTACAAAAGTAAATAAAGATGATTATATTTTTAAAAGCTAATTATTGAGAAAGGAAGAATATAATGAAAAAATTATTATTAACATTATTATTAATGGCATGTTTCGTTACAGTTTTCGCTACAACAAATTTAGTAGAAGCAGCTGAAGGCGAAATGGTAATTGAACCTTTTGCACATTATGAATTTAATGATGCAGAAAATCCTGGTAAAGACTCATCTAAACACGGATTTGACTTAAAAAAAGCATCTACTTCAGGTAAAGCTGAAGCAATGCAAATGTTAGTTGATCCAGCTGATAATGACGGTTATGTTTCAATCAGAAGAGATCAATATGATACAGGTGTAAGTAAAAATACAGGTGCATATTTATATGCTCCTCAACAAGGAAATACAAGTTATGATTTCAGTGATATGGTATCTGGTTCTTATACAGTATCATTTACATTTAAATCAGATAACACAATTGGTCATGGTGATGTTTATGCATTAACATTTGGTAGATATACATCATGCTTAACAATCGTTCCTTGGGCAAATGGTATTGAATTACAATTAACAAACTTAGAATTTGCACCTGGTGAAACAAATGAAGAAAAACAAGCATATGTTGAAGCTAATAAGAGAAAATATGCTATTTCAACATTAGATTGGATTAATCTTACTGTTACTGCTGATGCAGATTCT
Organism: Anaeroplasmataceae bacterium; assembly: GCA_045126355.1. GTDB lineage: Bacteria > Bacillota_I > Bacilli_A > Acholeplasmatales > Anaeroplasmataceae > CAZSIA01. The sequence goes on from JBGVOE010000109.1 coordinate 4,347, forward strand.
GGTGTTTACTGTGTTTATGTAGATGGTGAATTACTTGAAACATTAACTTTACCTGGTGTTAAGTTAACTTCTTCATCATTTGATGACTATACATTCTGTATTGGTGCTCAATGTAATATTTATGGTAACTCTGCAACTCAATTTGGTAATGTTGATGTTAAAGATTTAGCTATCTATGATTGCGCATTATCTGAAGAAAACGTTAAAGCTGTATTAGCTAATGAACAACCAACTCTTTCTAAACAACCTGCTAATACTGTTTATGTTGAATCAGTTGAACAATTAGATTTAGAAGAAATAGACTTAGAAATTACTGACGTAAATACTTTAGATGTTTTATTAGGTGAAGGTTTACCAAGCAAAGTTAAAGCTACTACATCTAACGGTGTTGAAAGAAGTTATCCAGTTTATTGGTATGCTGGTGCTGATAGCACAATTAGAGGTTATGTTCAATCTGGATATTTAAATCCAACAGGTGCTGAAGTAGTATTAGACTATAAATATGTTGCAAAATTTGATTATAATGAAGATTTAGTAACTATTAAAAACATTAAATTAGATGGTGCAGATTATGTTCCAGGTACTCCTATTAGTTCTGCAAAACATTTATTACAATTTGAAGTAGAAGCTAAACCAGGTGCTAAATTAGGAAGTGTAGTGTACTGGGGTATGGAAACAGATCCTGATGAAGAAGGAATTTATTACGTTGATATTTTAGAAGGTGCTTTAGTTTATATTGATGCTGAAGCAGAAGAATTCACAGTTACATATATGGACGGTGAAGAAAAATTATCAACTAGTAAATATACTGCTGGTGGTAGTGAACAATTAAAAGAATTCCCTAAAGATGGTTATACATTTGAAGGTTGGTATTTAGATGCTGAATTAACTCAAAAATTCGAAGGATTAGATTATAGTAATCCATCTAACATTACTTTATATGCTAAATATGTAGCAATCTCTTCTGGAAATGATTCATCAAACGGTTGTGGTGGTGCTATTGTTTCATCATTATTAGGTTTAAGTTTAATTGCTGCTGGATTATTCATCAGTAAGAAAAAAAGAAAATAATTGATTAATAAAATATTGGAATGGACTCCTTCATTTGAATGGCTGGAGTCCATTCAATATTATTCATTTACATGAAAGAGTTTTTTTAATAGAAAAATTCTTGCGCCAAAATATTATAAAAAGATAGAGAGTGATAAATTATGAAGGCAATTTTAAAACACATTTGTATTTTATGTTTTGTTTTATTGCTTAATTTCGTGTTGAGTGCATGTAATAACTCTTCATCTGATAACTTATCAAAATTTACAGCTATTGAATATGAAAATATTCCAACAGTAGAAAACATTGATGAATATCAAGCTGAAGTAGTTAAAGATGGTATCAATAATGATGATCCAGTGGAAAACGGTGTTGTTACTTGTCCATATTACACACTAACAATTAATGATCAAAAAGTGCAAGTTTATTCAACTAGATGTGCTACTAGTGTCCACTCATTTGCTTGGATTGATGTAGAAGATGTGCAAAATTTAGTTTTAAACGTTAAATTAGAATTGAAAAATTATCATAAAAATGTGGTGGTATTACCTGAAAGTAGTGGTGTGAAAGCTACTTTAGAAAATAATATTGTTACATGTAAAATTACATCTTTAGGAAGTTTTTCGATTGCTTTTGATCGAAAAGTTGAAGAAGCTTTAACACTTTATGTTGCTTTAAAGGAAGAATTAAATGTCCCTGATGGCTATGCTTTAAAGGAATTTAATCCTGGAACATATAAAGCTATAGAAACAACTTTTAAAGATGGAGAGACTGTTTATTTATTTAAAAAAGGTGTTTACAATTTATCTTCAATATATTTACCTTCAAATTCAATTTTATATCTAGAACCAGGAACATATTTTAATGTTGTTACTGAAAGTTTACAAGATAGAAATGCTGCAATAAGAAGCAGTGGAACAAAAAATATTCAAGTATGTGGTAGAGGCTTATTTGACTTTTCTCAAAGTAAAGGTGGAGAAGCTAAGTTTAAAGGAGTATTTAATTTCCATGATGTAAGTGAAATGACATTCTCTGGTATTACTTCTATAAACTCTAATAGTTGGTCTGTATGTTTTACTGATTGCGATAATGTTTTAGTTGAAGAATTAATGTTATTAGGATATAGAACATTCTCAGATGGTATTATGATGTCTGATTGTCAAGATTCACTTATTCGTAATAATTTTGTTAGAACTGGTGATGATGCAATTGAGGTTAAATCAACAGGTAGTGAAGGAACTTCAAATATGATTTATGAATATAATGCTATTTGGACAGATAAGGCTAGAGGATATGGTTGTATTTACGAAGCAAATAACTCAGTAAAAAATGTTGTCTTTAGAAATAACTCTATTGGTTTTGCTTTAGCAACATGGACTGACGATTTAGGTTGTTGCATTGTTGTAATGGGTGATAGAAGAACAACAACTTGGGAAGATATTCATTTTGAAAATATTGAAATATATATTTCATATCATGCTTTAGTTAACGTTACTTTAGAAGATTCCTTAGGAAATGGAGTTAACGGTGGAAAAGCAAAAGATATTTACTTTGAAAATATTACAGCATATAGATCTTATGGATTAGCTGCTAGAATATTAGTTCAAAATGGTTCAACTCTAGGTAAAGTTTATTTAGATAATATAAGATTTAATGATAAACTTTTACAAGAATCAAGCCTTTCAAATAAAGATGAAGTTAGTGTTGTTCATTATTCATCTTCATGGGCTAAATCAAATTTAAAAATAAATACAAATATTGAATAGGGGTGGTTGTAATGCTTAAGCTTTTTTCAAAAAAAGACAAAGTAAAAAGACCTGCCAAACCTTTTAAAAAGCGTGCAAAAGAGGTTCTTGGTAGGGTTATTAAAAGCAGAGAATTATATTTAATGATTATTCCAGTTATGATCTTCTATGTAATTTTCGCTTATGTTCCAATGTATGGGATTATCATTGCATGGAAAGATTATTTACCTAAAAAAGGAATTGTTGGAAGCGATTGGGTAGGTTGGAAATGGTTCTTGATGTTCTTCCAAAGACCTGAGATGTTTAGAGCATTAAAAAATACTTTGGTAATTAGTGGTCTAAAGATTTTATTCTGTTTCCCAGCACCAATACTTCTTGCTTTATTAGTTAATGAAGTTAAAAACGAAAAATTCAAGAAGGTTATACAATGGGCTATCTTCTTACCTTATTTCATTAACTGGGTAGTTATTGGTGGTATTGTAAAACAATTATTAGCTGTAGATGATGGATTAGTTAACAATATTTTAGCTGCGTTTGGGCAAGAGAGAGTTCCTTTCTTATTACATAGTGAATATTTCTATACTATCTTAATTATTGCTGAATTATGGAAAGGTGTAGGATGGGGTACTATCATTTATAATGCAGGTATCTCTGGTATTGATAAAAACTTATACGATTCAGCTAAGATTGATGGTTGTAACAGATTCCAGCTTGTAACTCATGTTACGTTACCTTGTATTTTACCACTGATCACAGTAATGTTGATTATGCAAATAGGTAACTTAATGAATGCTGGTTTTGATTCTGTTTATAACATATATAATCCTGCGGTTTTAGATGTTGCTGAAACAATTGATACATTAGTTTACTCAAAAGCACAAGCTCAGTATTATGAGTTTTCAACAGCGGTTGGTTTATTTAAAAATGTAATCAACTTCATCTTGTTGATATTTGCAAATAGTATAACTAAGAGGATCAATGGATATAGTATGTATACTTTAGATTAGTAAAGGAGGAATTATTATGAGTGAGATTTTAACTAATACAATGACTAATATAAAAAAGAAGAAAAAACGTAAATTTTCTTTATTTGATATTTTCAATCATGCGTTTTTAATTTTATTAGCTTTAGTTTGTATCTTCCCTGTTGCTTATGAAATCTTGTTATCTTTTTCTTCAAAAGCAGACTATTTAAATTCAAATTTACTTGTAATTCCTCATCATTTTAATATTGAATCTTACAAGCATATATTTGGACAAGGAAGAGTTTTAAGAGCTTTAGGTATTTCGCTTTTCATTACAGTAATTGGTACATTATATTCAATGTTGTTAACTTGTTTTGGAGCATTTGTATTTACTAGAAAAAATGTCCCAGGAATGAAAGTGTTATTTACTATTATTATTTTCACTATGTTCTTCGGTGGAGGAATTATACCATTTTATTTAACTGTTAAAGATGTTGTTGGATTAAATAATATTTGGTGTTTAATTGTACCTTTTGGTATTAACTCATTTAACTTAATTATTATGAGAAACTTCTTTAATCAAGTTCCTTATGAATTAATTGAATCTGCTAAATTAGATGGTGCTAGTGAATTTAGAATTTTATTCCAAATTGTTATTCCGCTTTCAAAAGCAGGATTAGCAACTATATTATTATGGTATGTTATTTCTTATTGGGATGCATGGTATTGGGCATCATTCTTCTTATCTAAGAAAACAGACTTATATCCACTTGCATTAGAATTAAGAAATCTATTACAAGGATTTGATGGTTCGAATCCAGTAGATCCTAACGCAGGTGTTGATGGAACTATGTTGTTTGCACAAGGTCAACAAGCTGCTACAATCGTAGTTTCTATTTTCCCAATTTTAATATTCTATCCATTCTTACAAAAATATTTCGTGAAAGGACAAATGCTTGGTGCAGTTAAGGGATAATATATGAGAAAATATTTATTAAGTTTATTAATGCTTGCTATGTTAATTTGTTTAGCCTCTTGTGGTGAACAAACAGAGGAGAGTGGAAATATGAAAGATTATAATTGTGATATTTTCGCAACTGAATACGATAATATTAATTCAACAGATAATCCTAATGCTTATATAAGTGGAGCTTCTACTAATTTAGCAGTTAAGGATGGTATTATTGTTAGTCCATATTACACTATGAAAATAAATGGTATTGACGTTCCTGTTTATGCAACTAGAACAACAAATACTATTCATTCATTTGCTTATATTGATGTTGATGTTAAAGATAAGGCGTTAGATTTCTCTTTAGATATTGAATTAACTATCAATAAAGATACTACAAGTGTTTTTTCAAAGAAAAATCCTAGCGTTGTAGTATTACCTGAAAAAAGAGGGGTAGTAGCTGAATTTAATGAAAATGTTGTTACTACTACAGTTAATGCTTTTGGTAGTTATTCATTTGCATTTAATAAAAAACAAGATGAAGCTTTAACTTTAATGGTTACTGAAAAACAAAATACTGAAGAGTTATTTGGAATTAAAGATATAGTATATATTGAACCAGGTGACTATTCAACTGACAGAAGAGAAGAAACTTTATTCGAAGAAGAAGATAAAGTTTACTATTTCAAAAAAGGTAGACATTTAATTGATAGAATTTTTGTTCCATCTAATTCAATTTTATACCTTGAACAAGGTGCTTATTTAGAAGTTGTTCCTACTACTGTTGATTATGTTATTAGAAATACAGGCGAAGATAACATTAAGGTTATGGGAAGAGGATTAATTGATTATTCTGGTTGTTGTGGTAGTGAAGTACCTGCTGGATACAGCAATAATAAAAAAAGTTTAAGTTTCAGCAACATTAATGATATGACATTTAGTGGTATTACTGTTATTAATTCTCAAACATGGACATTATGTTTAAATAACTGTAAAGATGTTTATGTTAGTGAAGTTTTATTCTTTGGTTATAGAGTATTTTCAGATGGTATTATGTTATCAGATTGTAAAGATGCATTAGTTGAAAAGAACTTTGTTCGTACTGGAGATGATGCATTTGAAACAAAATCAACAACTTCAAAAGGTTTAACAGAAAATGTATGGTTTAAAAATAACGATGCATGGACAGATAAAGGTGTTGCTTATGGTTGTATTTATGAATCAAATCATGATACTACTGATGTTCATTTTGAAGATTGTACAGTAGGATTTGCAATGGGTACATGGAGTAATCATTTAGGATGCTGTGTTATTCAAATGGGTAATAGAAAAGGTGCTAAAATGTATGACATTACATTCAATAATTTTGAAATTTATATGAATCACAATGCTGCTATTTTAAATATCTTTATTGGTGGTTCTGGTGGACGTGGTGAAGGTTATGGTCACGTTGATAAAATTTATTTCAGCAATATCGTTGCTAAACGTAATTATGGTGCTGTATTAAATTTACGTACTTATGATTCTATTAATTGTAGTATTGAAAGAGTTTATGTAGATAATGTTATTTCAAATGATGTTTTATTTACAAAAGATAATTATAAAGAATATGTTAATGATAATGTAGCTGGTGGATATAATTTTAAACTTCTACAAATCAATACGCAAAATAAATAGGAGGAAAGCTAAATGAAAAAGTTTTTATTAGTTTTACTATTTACTCTTTTATTTGTAGTTATCGGATGTGGAGGAAATGATCAAACAAATAGTGGTGAGGAACCTGTAACTACTCCTCCATCAGATGGTTTAGCTACATTTACTAATGTTCATCCTATTTCATATCAGGATGTAAATGTAGAACGCGATATGGAAAAATTTTATAAAGAAACAAAAAATGCAAAAGGAAGTTCTCATGATGCTCCACATGAATATGGTTTTGTTTCAAGTGTTTGGCATAAATTAAAAGTCAATGGTGTTAGTGTTAAGGTATATTCAGCAAGATGTGGATATGGTATTCATTCTTTTGCTTGGATTGATGTCGAAACTGATGGTAAATTTAGTTTAGATGTTGAATTAGAAGTATTAGAAGGTAATTATTCAAAGGTTACAGTTTTACCTGAAAAAGAAAATGTTGCTGCAGAAATTAATGATAATGTTGTTACATCTACAATCGAAAATTATGGAAGTTTCTCTTTTGTTTTTGATGAAGAAGCATATATGGCAATGACTTTATATGTTGCTCCTTATAGCAAGTTAGAAGTACCTGAAGGATATGAAGTGGTTGAAATTGAACCAGGTTATTATGATAATAGCGAAGAAGCTTCATTAGAATTTACAAAAAGAGAAGAACCTAATAATAAAGTTTATTTATTTAAAAGTGGAGTTTATGATATAACTAATATCACAATTCCAACAAATAGTATTGTATACTTTGAACGCGGTACTTACATGCGTGTTTTTGAAAAAAATGTTGGTGATTATCATGCAGGATTAAGTTCAAGCGGAAATAATATAAAAGTATTAGGAAGAGCGTTATTTGATTTTTCTAAATGTATTGGTGGAGATGCAAAAACTAAAGGTGTTTATACTTTTAGTGGATGTGAAAATGTTTATATCGAAGGTATTACTACTATCAATTCAAATAACTGGTCAATGTGTTTAAGTGCTTGTAAAAATGCAGAAGTGACTCGTTGTATGTTCTTCTCATATCGTACTTATTCAGATGGAATTATGTATTCTGACTGCGAAGATGGTTATGCACATGATAACTTTGTTAGAACTGGTGATGATGCTATTGAAGTAAAAGCTTTTACAACAACAGCTAATCAAACTAATAATATCTTATTTGAAAATAATAGTGTTTGGACTGATAAAGGAATTGCATATGGTTGTATTTATGAAAGTGTACACGATATTGAAAATGTATATTTTAAAAACAACTCTGTAGGTTTTGCTCAAGCATCTTGGAGTAACCACTTAGGATGTTGTGTTATTCAAATGGGTTCTATGAAACAAGCTACTTGGCATGATGTATATTTTGAAAATATTGAAATCTATAAAACATCTTGTGCTGCAATAAGTCTTTATAACCGAGCTGCTAATGAAAAAGAAGGCGGCAAGATTCGTAACATTTATTTTAAAGATATAACTGTAAAATATATGCAAGAATTAAATTTACCTGTTTATGCGATTAATATTGTTATTAAATTAGCAGATGGTGTTGATTATAGAAATTCAACTATTGGTACATTATATATTGATAATCTTACTTATTTAGGAGAAGAAATCACTTCTTCAAATTACTTAGATTATACTAATATTGCATTGAGTGATGAAGCTAAATTTTCTAAGTCAAATATTAAAATTAACACTTTATTAGAAGACGAATAAATAGTATTATATTTATATAAGGAAGTGACTTTTATGGAAAAGAAAATTATATATCAGGAAATTAATAATGTGACATTAATTTACGCAATGCGTGATGATGTTTGGACATTTACATGTGTTCCTACTCAATTAAAAGATCAAGTAAAACCACATCGCCTTCATAAAGATAATTGGAGTCAATATTTTGGAGTTGATCCAATGGTTCAAGTTGCTAGAACTGGTGATAGTGTTAACAGAGATTTCTCTAGTGGAGAAACTAGTTATAACTCAACAACAAGTTATGAATTAAAATTCATCGAACAAAAAGTTATTGACGATGAAGAAAAAATTGAAGTTAGAACATATTTTAAAACTCAAGACGGTTTTAAAGCTGTTCATGTTGTTTCACAACAAAAAGGTTTTGAAGCTTTTGAAATTTGGACAGAAATAGAAAATTTAGGTGAAAAGTGTAGTGTTGATAGAGTATCTACATTCGCAATAGGTTCACTTTCTCCATTCTTAGATGTTAATGATCCAGAAAAATTAATACTACATCGACTACAATGTTACTGGTCTATTGAAGGAAGAAAAGAAAGTACACCTTTATCTAGATATAATTTTGAGGATTCTTGGTCAGCACTTGGAATTAAAATTTCTAGAATTGGTGCGTTAGGTGCGATGCCTTCTAGAAACTATCATCCATTTGTTGCTTTAGAAGATACAATTACTAATGTAACATGGGCTGTACAATTAGAAGCTCCTGATTCATGGGAAATTGAAACAATTCATCGCTATGGTGGTGTTACTCTTTGTGGTGGACATGCTGATTATTTATATGGTCATTGGCGTAAAAACATTGATAATAAAGAAGTTTTTGTGACTAGAAAAGCTTATGTAAGTGTAGTAGAGGGTAATTTAGATTTAGCTTGTAGCCATATTACTCGCTATCATGATAATTTATTACGTGTTCCAGAAAGTGAAGAATCATTACCTATTGTTTATAATGAATATTTAACTAGCTGGGGTCGTCCTACTATCGAAAATTTAAGACCTCAATTAAAATTAGCTAGTGAGTATAATGCAAAATATTTTGTAATTGATGCTGGATGGTTTTGTGATGTAAATGATGACTTATTAGGAGATTGGAATGTATCTAGTGAAAAATTCCCTAATGGATTAATTGAATTTAGTAAAGAAGCTACTGAATTAGGGTATGAAGCTAAAGGTATTTGGTATGAGTTTGAATCTGTTACAACAAATTCAAATGCCTCATTAAATAAAGATTGGCTTGCTCATTTAGATGGTAGAGTGATTAGAAAAAATAATCGTATGCATTTTGACTTCCGAAATAAAGAAGTAGTTGAACATCTAACTAAAAAAGTTATTGAACAACTTAAAGAAAATAAATTAAATTACATCAAAATTGATTATAACGAAAATATTGGATACGGTTTAGATGGTGCTGAAAGTGTTGGCGAAGGTTTACGTCAACATATGGAAGCTGTCGTAGATTTTATGAAAAAGCTTGTTAAAGAAGTACCAAATTTAGTTTTAGAAAACTGTTCTTCAGGTGGAATGAGACATGAAGTAACATTTGATACTATTGGTAGTATGGTATCATTCTCAGACGCTCATGAAATTAATGGTGGTGTAGTAATTGCTATGGATTTACATCGTATTATGCAACCAAGAACAATGCAAATTTGGGCAAGTATTTTACCTAAATTATCTAAAGATGAAGTTTATTTCACAATGGCTAAAGCTATGTTAGGTAGAATTTGTCTTGCAGGTCAATTAACTAAAGTTAGTGATGAATATTTATCTATTGTTAAAGAAGGCGTAGATTTTTATGAAAATATTAAAGAAGTTATTAAATTAGGTAATACGACTTTAATCGATACTGACGAAGTAACTTCAATCTTAAATCCACATGGAATTATAAGACTTGTTAGAGAATTTAATAATCAAAAATTATGTTATGTTTTTGCATTTGATAAGACTGATAGAACTGTATCATTTGAATCAGAAGGATATAAATTAACGCACAGTTTTGGTAATGCAATTATAGAAGAAGACGGAAACATTAAATTTGAAAAAGACTTTAGTTGTGCCGTTTTATTATATGAAAAATAGAGGTGTGAAAATGAAAAAAATAGTATTTTTGATGTTAGTTATGTTATCACTTTTCGTAACTATGAAAAAAGATGTTACTGCTAGTGCTTCTGAGTCTAATTTATTAAACCCTGTTGTAAAATATGAATTTAAAGAGGGTGAGTTAGGAGTAGATTCAGTAAATGGAATTAACTTAAAATCAGTAGGTAATCCAACAGCTGGTGAAAAAGGAGTTATTTTAAATGGTAGTTCTTATTTATACGCTACTCCTACAAATGATGCTGATATTACTGATTTATTAGATTCTTTTACAGTCACTGTATGGGCTAAAGAAGATTCAATTGGAGCAAATCATCGTTTTATTTTAGGAACGGGTGTTGCTTTCTCTGTTACAGGATTTGGTATGGGATTTTATGGTACTAACTCTGCATACATTGTTCCTAGTGGTGCAGCTGATGGTTATGCAAGTAACTTCGTAACTTCACAAAGTGATCATTTTGGAACAAAAGTTCCTAATTATCAAACTTCTACTGAATGGAACTTATATACACTTATGGTTAAAGAAGGTGTACTTTCATACGGAGTTAATGGTTATTTATACACAATCCCACAAACATTATCAATGCAAACTATTAAAAATTTAACTCAAACTCTTACAGTTGGTGCTGTTTGTTCTAATGATGGAACTGCTCCAAATAACTATTTTAAAGGTGAAATTGCTGACGTTAGAATTTATAATGACTTTTTATCTGAAGCTGAATTCAAATCAATTTTCGAAAAAGGAATTGGTGGAGAAGAATGTATTTATAGAAGTAATGATATCGTAAGTATAGAAGATTCATTATATACTGAAACTACTCCTTATGATTTTGAATTAGAAGTAGATAAATTTAGTGCAAACGCTGTTGCAAGTGCTTGTGGTGAATTAAATGTTAAAGTTAAATTAAGTGATGGTAATGTAGTTCCTGCTAATCTTGTATTAAATGAAATTTCTACTATTTCTGCTACAGAAGCTTTTGCTACTTTATTATTAGATGTTACAGGTGTAGCAAATACTACTTTAAAGAAAGTAAAGGTAAAATTAGTTATGAGTAATGATTCAAAAATAACTGTAAACACATCATTTACAGATCATATGGTATTACAAAGAAATGAAAAAGTTAAGATTTTCGGATATGGTGGTAACGTTGGTGGTGTTGTAACTGTTACTTTTAATGGACAAACTCAAACTGGTGTAGTTGATGAAAATGGTTGGGCAGTTTATTTAGAACCAATGAGCGCTAATAAAGTAGGTTCTGATTTAGTAATCACTTATAATAAACAAACAATTACTTATAAAGATGTTTTAGTTGGTGAAGTATTATTATGTTCTGGTCAATCAAATATGGCTATAACATTACAATATATCGCTAATAAAGATAATAATGTTTATAAAGAATATAATGAATTTAGAAACTATGATAACATTAGAATTTTAGATATTCCTTATGTTGAAGCTTCTGAACCAAAAATTTATGAAACTCCAATAGCAACTTGGACAACATGTAGCACAGTTCAGGAATCTAAAAAATATAGTGCATATGCATTAGCTGCAGCTGCTCATTATCAAGCTATTTTAGGTGATGATGTTCCTGTTGGTGTTATTACTGCTGCGGTAGGTGGAAGTTGTATTGAAGAATGGTTAGATCCAGAATCAATGAAAAATTTAAATTCTTATGCTGCAAGTATGAATAAAGTAGATTCAAGATATTATAACGGATATATTTATAATTTAGGTGGATATACTTTAGGTGGTATTGTATGGTATCAAGGCTGTGCTAATAGTCAACCAAGAATGGTTCCTGATTATATTAAACAATTCGCTGCTTATGTTTCTCATTATAGAGATTTATTTGAAAACGAAGATTTACCTATTATTGTTCAACAATTAGTTCAACATGACAGTTGGGTTGAATTAGCTCCAATTCGTCAAGCACAATGGGATTTCATGAAGACTCATAAAAATGTTTATACAATTGCTGGTATTGACTCTGGTTCAATGGAACCTAAAGATGGAATTCATCCAGCTGATAAATGGCAATTAGGTGAACGTGTTGCAGCAGCATTAGCTTATGCAAAAGATATTAAAAAAGAAGAATTCGCAGTAGAAAATGCATATGGAATTTCACCTGAAATTTTAAGTGCTAAAATTGAAGCTGCTGATAAAGGAATTAAAATTACATTTGAAACTACTGATGATGGTAATTTAGAAGCAAGTGGTACTGTAACAGGATTCCAAATTAAAGTAAATGGTATTTGGAAAGATGTAGAAGCAAAAGTAGTTAATGGTATTTTAGTCATTGAAACTGAACAACAAAAAATTTCTGATATTAGATATAATTATATAAATGGTTATGATACTGTATATGGTATTAATAGATTTGTTTATAATTATGAAGGTGTATTTGTTTATAATAAAGAAAATTTACCATTAGCTCCTTCAACAAAAATCACATTTACTTCTGATATTGAAGATAAACCAACTGTAAATAATTATCAAACTTTAATTAAAATTGAAGCTAAATATGAAAATATGCAAACTAAATATGCTGTTGGAGAAGAAATTGATTATACAGGTTTATATGTAGTTGAAACATATGATAACTCTGCATTTGATTATGATTCAGAAGTTACTATGACTGATTTAGAAAATTATACAATTACTGTAACAGATGCGGATGGAAACAAGATAAAAGGTGCATTTGAAGAAGAAGGAACTTATATAGTTACTGTTAAATGTGCAAAACACGTATCTACATTTGAAGTTACAGTTTCTAATTTAAGTACAGACCCAGGTGATGTCCCAACAAATAACGGCGAACCAACTCCACAACCACAACCAAGTACTGGTGGATGCGGAGGAAGCATCTTATCAACATTATTTGGAACAATTGCATTATGTGGTTTTGCATTCTTATTCAAAAGAAAAATGGTGAAATAAATGAAAAGAGAAGAAATATTTATAAGAGATCCATTTTTATTCGTTGAAGATGGTGTTGGATATTTAGTAGGAACTACTGATAAAACTGCATGGAGTGGACCTGCGACAGGGTTCTTAGGTTATAAGACAACTGATTTAGAAAATTTCGAAGGACCATTTGTATTATTTGAACGTGATGAAAACTTTTGGGCAGATCAAAACTTTTGGGCACCAGAATTACATAAATATAATGGTAAATATTATATAGTTGCGTCTTTTAAAAAAGACGGAGTTCATCGTGCTTCACAAATGTTAGTTTGTGATGAAGTATTTGGAACATATAAACCTTTAGAAAAACCATTTACACCAAGTGATTGGGAATGTCTAGATGCTACATTATTTGAAGAGGATGGCGTTTTATATACAATTTTCTCTCATGAATGGACTCAAATTAAAAATGGAGAAATTTGTTTAGGTGTTTTAAATGATGACCTATGTTCTTTAAAGACAGAAGCAACAACTCTATTTAAAGCAACTGATGCACCTTGGGTAATAGGACATACTCCTACAAAAGATGATTTTGTTACTGATGGACCATTTATTTATAAAATGAAAAATGGTAATCTATTAATGCTTTGGTCTAGTCAAGGAGTAGAAGGTTATGCTATGGGTATGGCTATTTCTGAAAATGGAATTAAAGGTCCTTGGCATCACGTAGAAAAACCTCTATTCTCAAAAGATGGAGGTCATGGAATGATTTTTGATTTCAATGGCAAAACTTATGTTTCTCTTCATCACCCTAATATGCCTTTCTTAAGTGAAAGACCTCATTTCTTCGAAATTATTGAAGAAGATGGCGTACTAAGAATTGTTTAGTATTATGATTATAGAAAAATCAAATTTATGGTAAATCTATAAATTTTGATGTGATAATTTAATATTGTAATTAATAAAGGATTGTTGTCTATAGAAGCGGATACAATCCTTTTAATTTTATTTTAAATAAAATATATAAGAAAAAACACTAATTCGCAAATGAATTAGTGTTCAAAACAATGTTTAATTTTTGTGCAATAGAAATAATAGCCTATATTAAATTACTTTAATAGCAAACGTTTCTTTTTCCAAAATACAAATCCCAATAAAGTAATTAGGAAAATAATGCAACTAGAATTTAATGAACCTGAACATCCACTTTGTTTAATATAATTAACTTCTAATTGAATGTTAGATTTAACTTCGATTTCAATAGTGTTATTAGTAACAGCTATTTTTTCTCCATTGACAGTAACAGATTCAACTGTATAGTTTTTGTTTGGTTTAAAATTAATTGTTAATTTTGTTCCGTAAGCATATTCTTCGTTTTCTAATGGTGAATAAGTTCCGCATTCTTCATTATTAATTATTTTAACAGAATACATTATTGGAGTTGCCTCAAATACTGCGTTAAAAGTCATATTTCCATTAACTATACTATCTTCTTTATCCCAACCAACGAAAGTATAAGTTTCTGTTTCTGTCGCATCTTTTGTAGGAGTAGAACTTGGCATTTCGATAGTTTCACCATATAGATATTCTTTAGTTGATATTATGTCATCACCATTTTTGAATGTTACACTATATTGTTCTCTGTAATAATATATTTTTATAGTAATGCCTTCAGTTAATGCTTGTTGAGTAACTGGCATATAGAAGAATCCTGTGAAGTCAATAGCTTCTGCATTTGTAAGTTCGTTTAAAGCACCGTATAAAGTTTCTTTCTTCACTATTTCAAAACGACCAGCAGTTAGTTTTTCTTGGTAATGCTCTACTGTATAAGAAATTGGAACTGCTTCCCATTTTGCATATAAAGTAATGTCGCTAGTTATTTCATCCTTGTAAAAATCATATGGAGTAGTTAATTCTTTATCTTTATACCAACCACCAAAGATTAAATTTGCTTCACTTAAAGTAATGTTTTTGGCAAATAAGCCATTTAGAATTTGTTCTGTTTGATTTTTACCACCATGACCGTTAGTTTCATAAGTAACAGTAGAATAAGTTTCGCTTCCAGTTTTTACCTTTAAGAATTCTGCATCATAGATAGCATCTTCACTAACAACACCATTGTATCCAATCCATTTTTTAAAATAGTATGTGTAATCTCCATCTTTATATGGTTCAACATTTGGAGTTCTAACTTCATCATTAAGTCTTGCAGTTGTATTTTTTATAATTTCGCCATTTACTTTAAATGATACATCACATGTTTTATGAATACCCATAAATGATTCTTTGACCCATGTGTTTGAAGCAGCATCTCTACCTTTAAAAATAACTCCATTTTCATATATTTCACAAATATAATATTGGATATTTGAAAAACTTGTCATATTTTTAAGTTCATAGTCTGTAACACCAAATGGTGCATAATCAACATAATTATTGTATTCTAAAGATGGCATATTAATATAGTTAGGTACTTTTACACCACCAAATTCAACATTTTGGAAACGATGGTTAATACCTAGTGGTCTGTGAGTATGACCAGTACAACAGATTGTTGTTTTGTGTTTAGCTAAGATTTCATGGAAAGCAAATGGATTTGAAGATCTTGTACCATCATCTTCTAATAAATAAATAGAGTCATTTGTATAATCAATTGGTTGATGAACTAAAACAAAGATTGGATTATTACCAGCTTCTTGTTCAAGCATTGTTAAAGTTTCATCAAGCCACTTTAGATTATCATTAGTTAGATAGCATACATCCCATTGTGATTCGCATGTATTTAAAAATACATAATGATAACCACCGATAGTTGTATAATAATTTAAATCAGGGCTTTCTTGTCTTCTAGAATATGATCCGTGAATATAAGTGCTTTTTTTCCAATCAGAATAAATTTCTCTTTCTTGATAAACCTTTGCAGCTTTTAAGAAATCTTCTTGTCTTTCCGCACCAGTATGCGAAATATTCGAATCTCCACGGACATCATGATTTCCTAATACACCATAAAATGGTACCGCAGAACCATCGCTATTTTTAACAGGATTAGTATCAACCCAGTCATAATAATTAGTAAGAGAAATATTATCTCTATCCATTCCACTTTCAGATAAATCACCAAGATTTAATACTGCATCTAAGTCTAAACCAAGACTCTCGATATCTTCAATAGCTCTATATACAAATTGATCACCATAATTAGTAGGATTTGTAAGTCCTTCACGTATATGAGTATCAGAAATAAATGCCACTCTTGAAATTAATTTTGAATTAGAAATTAAATCGTAATCAGGTTCCATATTTTCATCATCATATTTATGTGCTACTTTAGTAGTGAAAGTACCTGTTTGATAATATGTTGACACGTCCTCACCCTCCATACATGCATTATAAAATTCAGCTTTTTTAAATTTAAGACCGTTAGCATGTCTTGTGAAACGGTTAATGTTATGTCCTCCACTTGTACAACCAGATTCTGAACCTAATGAAAATGTAGTCCAATTCGAAGAGAAAGTCACACTTTTTGTTGAACTCGTAACAAAAGAATCTGTATTACCATTTAGATAAATATATGTTTCACCAGTTACTTTACGAGTGAAGATGATATTGTATTCAACGCCTGCTTCTAAAATACCAATAGTTTGTGATTTTGCAGAGTATCCAGCTGTATTATCGTCTTTAGTGGAAAACTTTAATTCATTACTATTTTTAGGGAAAAAGATAGAAAAATTTTCAGAACTACTACTAAATCTTAATTGGAAAACAACTCCTTCTTGACTTGTCCAACCAATTGAATCGTAAGAAAAAGTAAACGATAATGTAAAATCACCAGAACTGTATTTATAAGTTGGATCGCTATTGAAAGTTGCAGCGTATAAAGAACCGTCTTTACCAATTAGCGCACCTTCATTATAAGTAACATCACCATAAGTTTTTAAACCGTATGTATTAGTTCCATCTTCGGTTGCTGTATCGTATCCTAATTTGTTTTTATTATTGAATAACCACTGAGCTTTAGGTTGTATGGTTTCAGTAGTGTAGTAAATATCCTCGTCAGTTTCACTTGCATTAACGAGTGTAATTGAGTTCGTTAAGTAAAAACAGCAAAGAAATGTAATGCTAAAAAGTAAAAATTTTTTAAATAAATTTATTGTTTTCATGTTAACCTCCTGATTTCTATAATTGATTTTTTATGTTCCTACAATTATATTTATAATATAATTTTAGCATTAATACAACTATTCAGGAAAACAAAAGAAATAAAAACAATTAGAAATAAATATAAAAAGATTGAAAAAATGTTATTTTTTGAATTGATTCTTTTTTTTATAGTTTATATAAATATCAATGTTTTATACTTTGCTACTTTAATAGAAGTAATTGTATTTATAGTTCACTACACTAAGTGTAGAAAATATAAAAAACAATTTAAAACTTCATTTATTATATAGATAAAGTTTGGATTTAATAATATTTTGTAACACAAGTTAGTAATTATATGGTATACTAGTTTTGTAATATACTTTTATGATAAAACTTATAAAAGTGATAAAAACAGTTTTAAAAATATATTTTACACTATAGTTTGGTGGACTTGTCCAATTGAACCTGGCGAAAATATAATAAAAGGGAGAGTTAATATGAAAGGCAATAAAATTATTTTAGTATTATTATTTTTAAGTGCTACTTTATTATTAACTGCTTGTGGTAGTCATACACATACGTTTGCTGAAGAATGGTCAAAAGATTCAACTCATCACTGGCATGCAGCAACATGTGAACATACTACAGAAGTTAGTGATAAGGCTGAACACGTTTGGGATGAAGGTGTTGAAGCTAAAGCACCTACTGAAGAGGAGTTCGGCACAAAACTATATACTTGTATTTGTGGGGCAACAAAAGAAGAAGAAATCGAAAAACTTGCACACACTCATAAATATCAAGAAGTATGGTCAAAAGATGCAACATATCACTGGCATGCAGCAAGTTGTGAACATACTACAGAAGTTAGTGGAAAAGCTGAACATAACTGGGATGAAGGTTTTGTAATTTTAAAACCAATTGAAGAAGCTGCTGGTAAAAAATTACATACATGTACTGACTGTGGAGCTACAAAAGAAGAAGAAATCGAAAAACTTCCACATACTCATAGATATCTAGATACATGGACTACTGATGAAGAACATCATTGGCATGCTTCAGCGTGTGGTCATGAAGAAGAAGTAAAAGATTTAGCTGAACATGGATGGGATGAAGGAACAATAGCTAAATTACCTACTTGTGAAGCAGATGGTTTAGAAATATTTGAATGTGCTACCTGTGGCGCTAAAAAAGAAGAAGTGGTTTCTAAAGATTTAAATGCACACAGATATGCAAAAGAATGGAGTCATGATGAAACTCATCACTGGCATGCATCTATTTGTAGCCACGATGTAGCTGGTGATAAAGCTGAACATAGTTGGGGTGAAGGGGTAGTTACTACTGAACCAACATTAGATACTGAGGGTGTTAAAACATTCACATGTACTTGCGGTAGAACAAAAACTGAATCAATTCCTGTATTACCTCCAGTTTCTGTTGGAACAGTATATACAGCTGACTTAACTACTCTTACAGCTAATACAAAATATTCTACTTATAAAACTAAAACTGGATGGACTACAACTAATTGTGCTGTAGTTAAAGGTGGAACAACTGATAGTAATCCTACATTTAAGTGTATTGGAGATGGCAATGCTAGAGCTGTTGTATTAAATGGTAAAACTAGTGCTGTAGGTAAATTAAAATCTCCTACATTAAATGGTGGAATTGCAAAAATTTCATTTAATTATTGTCTTGTATATTCAGATACAAAAATAGGTTTGACAGTTAATATCAAAGATACAGCTGGAAATGTAATTGCAAGTAAAGTAATTTCAAATAATTCTGCTTCTAAATTTAAAGTTTATACTTTTGAATGGGAATTAGAAACTCCTGTAACTGGTGATTTCGTTGTTGAAATTGTTAATAACAGTCCATCTAAATCTAGTAGTAATAAAGATAGAACTGCTATTTTCAACTTAGAATGGTTAAGTGTTGAATAGACATATAAAAACGTATTTATTGAATAAAAAAAGAAGAGTTACTAGCTTATTGTTAGTAACTTTTTTTAGTAATTTTATTGATGCCTGTAATTATATATACGGTGATATAAAAATGAAAAGTTTAATAATTATTTTAGTATGTTTGGTTAATTTTTCTTCTATTAATATTCAAGAAAAAAATGATTTTATAAACAGTGAAGTTGAAAAAACAGAAGAAGACGCTATAGATTTGCCTCCGATTATAACGGGTTCTGATATACTAGTTTGGGATTATTTTTATGAGGTGGATTTAGTAGAATTAATGAAACGATATTATAGAGTTTTTGATGATATTGACGGTGATCTTACATATAAATTAAGTATTGTAAATACTGATTTTGGTTCATCTTTGCCTCGTATAACTGGTGATTATGAGGTCGTTTTAAGTTGTATTGACTCCAGTGGAAATGAGACTGTTAGAACTGTTATTTTAAGGGTTATAGATAAACAGTCACCAGAATTAAAAGTTTCGGATATAACACTTAATTTAAGTGGTATAAATGACAAATTATTGTCTTGTTTTTATGAAGATGTAATTGTAGAATTATCGGATAATTCAGGCACTTTTAGCACTTCAATAACTGCGAAAGAACTGATTGAAGAAGAAGGGTTTTATGGCAAATATGAGGTGAATGTAATTACCTTTGATAAATCAAATAATATGACTTTAAAAACCGCAAATATCCGTTTAATTGATGATATTGAAAATCAAAAGTATATTAAAAGAGATTTAATAACTACGGATATAAACACTGTATATACTGTATTTGATTTAAAAAGAATAATTAGTGATTGTTTATATAAAGAAGGAATACTATATGATTCATTTGATTTGATTAGTTGTGATTATTTTACAAATGAAAAAAAGAGAGGAAATTATACTGTTAAATATAGGTATATTTGTGATGGAGAAACTTATTATGTATCAGGTCTCATAACAGTTAATGAGGTTAAAGAAGATAATTATTATTTATTATTAGTGTTAATAATACCTATCATTTTTTATATATGTCGAGTGAATAAAAAGAAAAAAAGATTAAAGAGTATTCCTTAATGCGATTATTACTTTATAGTCAAGATTAGATAATTGATTTATTATTTCATCTGTATTTTCTATATTATGTTTCTTTAAAAATAGAGATATGGTTTCATTTCTAAATTCTAAGTAATGAACCATCTTTACTCCTTTTTCTGTAACTATTTGATTTTCAAACAATTCTTTTTCAGTTAGTGCTTGAATTGCTTTTGTTAATGTTATATGTTTTATGCCTAGTTTTTTACATATAAAAGGATTATTGGTGGTTTTACTTACTTCGATTAGGATGTTTTCTTGAAGGGTAGTTAATTTAATTTCTAGTACTTTAATTTCTTGCATGTTATCACCATTAAATTATATTAATAAAAGTTAAAAAGTATGCAATTTTCGCTTGACAACTTTAAGATAAATTAGTATAATTTTTTATGCATATTAAGAGTGCGCGATTAATATGTTATGACACATGCGGGTGTGGCGGAACTGGCAGACGCGCCAGACTTAGAATCTGGTTCCCCCGGAGTGCAGGTTCGATTCCTGTCACCCGCACCACTTAAAAAGTAGACGGCTTTAGTGCCGTTTTTATTTTTTCTAAGGTATAGGAGGTTTAATTTTATGGAAACTTGTAAAGAGATTTTTTTAAATTTAAATGACAATGAATGGCCACTAGAGTCTATTACTCATGATAGAAATATTGTAAGAGCGATTGTCTTTGATGAAGAGGGATATTTATATTTCGTTAGAGTAGAACGTGATGATGATTTTGGAAGAGCTACATTAATTGAAACAGCTGGTGGTGGAGTTGAAGGTCAGGAAGACTTACATCAAGCAATAAAAAGAGAACTTAAAGAAGAATTAGGCGCTGATATTGAAGTAGTATGTAAGCTTGGCGTTGTAAGTGATTATTACAATCTAATTCATAGACACAATATAAATAATTATTTTCTATGTAAAATCAAATCTTTTGGTGATAAGAATTTAACTTTAGATGAGATTGAATGTTTTCATTTATCAACACTTAAATTAACTTATGAAGAAGCAGTCTTAGAATATAAAAATAGATCTAATACTAAATTAGGTAGACTTATTTGTAATAGAGAATTACCTGTATTAGAACATGCAAAAAAGTTTTTAATTAAATAGTTACATAAAGATAGTTCAATATTTAAATGTATTGAACTATTTTTTTCGCTTAAATTTCTTATTTTGAGGTATAATAATAGTGTTAGATCTTTTAATTTTTAAATAATTAATAGAAAGAAGTGTTTTTTGATGTATAAAATTTTAATTGCTGAAGATGATATTGAATTAAGTGAATTATTTAAAAATGTCTTAATGAAACAAGGTTATGATGTTAAATGTGTTTTAAATGGTAAAGACGGAATGGATTTAGTTTTAAACAACTATTTTGATTTAATAATTAGTGATATCATGATGCCTGTTATGGATGGATATAAATTTGTAAGATTATTACGTGAACATGGATATAATACTCCTGTTTTAATGATAACAGCCAAAGATGCATTTGAAGATATGCGTTTGGGATTTTTATCTGGTAGTGATGACTATATGGTTAAACCTATTAATGTTAATGAAATGGTTTTAAGAATTAAGGCATTACTACGCAGAGTACAAATGAATAATGAAAGAAAACAAGTGATTGGAAATACTGTCTTAGATTGTGACTCCTGTTTAGTAACAACACCGAAAGAAGAATTTATTCTACCTCTTAAAGAGTTTATGGTTTTATATAAAATGGCTTCATATCCAGGTAAAATCTTTACTAGACAACAACTTTTAAATGAAGTATGGGGATATGAGGTTGAAGGTGATACACATACAGTTGATGTGCATATTGAAAGGCTTAGAAAGAAATTTAGAGACAATACAGATTTTGAAATAGTAACAATTAGAGGAATAGGATATAAAGTAGTTAAACGATGAAAAGAATCGAGTTGAATCCTAAAAACTGGAAACTTAAAAAACGTCAAAGTTTCCATTTGTACTTCACTTTATTTGCCGCAATTATTGTAGCTGTTTCAACTGCTGTACCTTCTTTAGTATACGGTATTATTAATGCTGTTACAGAAAAGCCTATTGTTATTCCTGAACTGATTATTGTTACTATATCAAGTTTAGTTGTAGGTGTTATTTTATCTTTCTTTACTGGTAAGATTTTATTAGCGCCTATTAAAAAATTACAATCATCAATGGAAGAAGTATCTAATGGTAATTTTGATATTCAATTAGATGAAGATTCTTCATTTGATGAAGTTGAAGATATGTTTCATTATTTTAATTTGATGGTTAAAGAATTAAAAGCTACAGAAACTATTCAAACTGATTTTATTTCTAATGCTTCACACGAATTTAAAACACCTTTAAATGCGATAGAAGGATACGCAACACTACTGTCTGATGAAGGTATTAGTATAGAAGAAAAAGAATTATATTTAGATAAAATTTTATTTAATACTAGAAGAATGAACCTTTTAGTTAATAATGTTTTATTGTTATCAAAGTTAGATAATCATAGTATTAGTAAAGAAAATAATACTTATTTATTAGATGAACAAATTCGTCAATCTATCTTATTTTTAGAATCTAAATGGGTAGAAAAAAATATTGAATTTGATATTGATTTTGATACTATAAAATTTTATGGCAGTGAAAATCTAATGATCCATGTTTGGAATAATTTAATTAGTAACGCTATTAAATTTAGTCCTATAAATGGAGTTGTTAAAATGAGCTTAAAGGTAATAGATAAAGAGATTGTTTTCACTATATCTGATAATGGTCCGGGAGTTAATGAAGAAAATAAAAAATATATTTTTAATAAATTCTATCAAGCGGATACATCTCATAAACAAGAAGGATATGGATTAGGACTAGCTTTAGTAAAAAGAATTATTGATTTATCGTATGGTAAAATTGAAGTTACTAATTTAGAACCTAATGGATGTATGTTTATTGTAAAATTACCTATAATTGTACAAAAGAGTCATTAATCGATTCTTTTTTTAAAATTTGACCATAAAAGATTAGGTTACATAATAATTTTATTGACACTTTTGATGATTTGTAGTAATATTTCGTTGACAAATCAACAAGTGTGGTGTGTATATGTTTAATAGATATGAAGTATTTACATTATTAGTTAATAATATAAATCGTAGTATTAAAAAAATACAAAATGAAGAAATGAAAGAATTTAATCTTAAGAGTCGTCATGTTTCTTGTATATATTATTTATATAAAAAAGAGACTTTGACAGCTACGGAATTAAAAGAGATTTGTGATGTTGATAAAGCCGCTATTTCAAGAACATTAGATTTCTTAGAAGAAAACGAATATATAAAGTGTTCATCACAAGCTAAGAAGCGATATAAAAGTGAATTTTCTTTAACTGAAAAAGGTATTGAAATTGGAGAATTTATTAGTAGTAAAATCGATGAAATATTAGAAAAATCTAGTTTTGGATTAAGTAAAGAAAAATTAGAGATTTTCTATGAAGGATTAAATGTTATAAATGAAAATTTAAATAAAATGATTGAAACAGAAGAGGAATAATATATGCCAATTAAAATTGTTATTGACTCATCTTCAGATATATCAAAGGAAGAAGCAGTACAATTAGGAATTGAAGTTATTCCTATGATTGTCTCTTTTGATAAAGATGAGTATTATGATGGTGTGGATTTAACACCAAAAGAGTTTTATGAAAAACTTATTGAATCAGATGTACTACCTAAAACTAGTCAAATAACTCCATTTAGATATATGGAAGTTTATGAAAGATTAGTTAAAGAAGGATATGAAGTAATTGTTATTACATTATCATCTAAATTATCTAATACTTATAGTAGTGCGGTATTAGCTAGTCATGAATTTGAAGGAAAAGTTAAGGTTGTTGATAGTCTTAATGCCGCAATTGGTGAAAGATTATTATGTCAATTAGCCTTAAAACTTGTAGAAGATGGGTTAAGTTTTGATGAAGTTGTTGAGCAATTAGAGATAATGAAACATAAAATTAACCTAATTGCGATCGTTGACACCTTGGAATATTTGAAAAAAGGTGGTAGAATATCTAAAACGACAGCTTTTGCTGGCGAGCTATTAGCAATTAAACCAGTAATTAGTGTAGTTGAAGGAGAAGTTAAGGTTATTGGTAAGGCTAGAGGGTCTAAGAATGCTAAAAACCTTCTTAACCAAATGATCTTAGAAAAAGGTGGAATTAATTTTTCCCTACCTTTTGGAGCTGTATATTCAGGGCTTAGTACTTTGATGCTTGATAAATATATTGAAGATCACCGTTTTGTATGGGAACCATATGTAGAAAGTGTTCCAACATACATTGTCGGAAGTACAATTGGAACTCATGTAGGACCAGGAGTATTAGGCGTTGCCTTTTTTGAAAATTAATAGAAAGAAGGATTCGTTATGAAGATTTTAATATCTGCGGATACATCATGTGTAATTAATTATGGTGTTTTAAAAAAGAATAATGTTAGTGTATTCCCTCTAAATGTTATTATTGATGAAGAAGAATTTTTAGATGGCGTAACAATTGATCAAAATAAACTTAAAGATGATATGAGAGCTAATAAAACAATTAAGACATCTACTCCACCTTTAGGTTTAGTAATTGAATATTTTGAAAATTTATTTGCTTTAGGCTATGATCATATTATTCATTTTACAATTTCAAGTAAACTTTCTTCAATGTTTAATTTATTTAGTGGTGTAGCATTAAATCATTTTCCTGGCAAACTTACAATTATTGATTCATACTCATTATCAACAGGTATGCTTAATAATGTTTTATATGCAAAAGATGAAGTGGAAAAAGGAACTTCTATTGATGAAATTGTAGCTCAAATTGAAAAAAGAAAACACGAAGGTACAATTTTCTTCATTCCTGAAAATCTTACTGCTTTAAAAAATGGTGGACGTATTTCACCTGCAATTGCGGCAATCGGAAATACAATTGGATTAAAACCTGTAATTTCTTTAGTTGAAGGAGAACTTGTTAAAACAGCTATGACAACAGTTGTTAAAAAAGCTTTCTTTGATAGACTTAATAAAATTATTTCAGAATATCCAACAACTGAATTTGATTATTCTTTAGTAGGATTTGATGCAAAAGAAGCAATCTTTGATGCAATTTATGACAACTTAACAAAATTATTAAATGGTGTAGAAGCAATTAAAGGTGTTATTCCAATTAACGTTTGTGCTCACTGTGGACCAGGGTCTATTGGTGTTCTTGTTACTCCAAAGATTAATGGTAAATCACTTAAAGAATTTTTATAGTAAATAGGCTCCATACAAAATGGAGTTTTATTTTTTTCAAAAAATTTGGAATTTAAAATTTAAAAACTCTAAATTCCATTATTTTTCTAGAGGTTTTGGGTATGTATATTAAGAAAAAAGATTATAAAGATAGAATAATTAATAGCTTAAATAATAAAAGATATTTTGAGTTATCAAAACATTTTAAAGGGTTTATAAGTTATATTTATCCTAATATTAAAGATGATGATTTAATTATTTGTAATAAGAAAAAAGGAAGTAAGATTGATTTTCAAATAGAAGTAAATCAAGTTTGTAAAAATGTATCTGTTAAAAATGGTGATATTATTTATGTTTATAAAGACCGTATAATGAATTTGGTTTTATTTTTACTTTCTATTAATGTATCTAAAGAGTGTATTATGGCAATCTTATATTATCATTATGGTGATGGAACTGTTGACGGAAGTGGTAGTTATATTAATAGTTTTAGTGGATTATTATGTGAAGATTATCAAAAAGAAATCGAAATAGTAAATAATGAATTTAAAAATAAAGAACTCTTAGGTAAAGTTATTGATTACTTATTAATTAACGAGCGAAGTGGTAAGAAGGTTGATTACTTTTATTATGGTGATGATAGAAGTGGTAACTATGCAACAAGTAGTATTGTAAGAGAAAATATTATTAATGAAGATAATAATTATCCACACAAATTTATGCGAATTGGTGTTATGAATTTTCATCCTTTAAAAAGAAGTTATAGTTATTTGGATTCTAACTTATCTTATAAACATATTTGTGTTTTAAAACTTAATTTAGGTAAGTATATAAAAAAATAAATCGGACAGCTGTCCGATTTTTTTATACTACACCTTGAGCAATCATTGCTTTTGAAACTTTTTCAAATCCTAAGATATTTGCACCCATTACAGTGTTATATGGATTATTGTATTCAGTTGCAATTTTATTTATTGAAAGGAATATATTTTCCATATTTAATTTTAATTTTTGATCTACTTCTTCAAAAGACCAGTTTAAATGCATACTGTTTTGACTCATTTCAAATCCACTCACCATTACGCCGCCACAGTTAGCCGCTTTTGCTGGTGCAAAGCAAATTTTATTTTCAATAAAGTATTTAATAGCTTCATTTGTTGAAGGCATATTTGCTCCTTCGCCAACACACATAACATTATTAGCTACTAATTTTTTCGCACTTTCTAAATCAATTTCATTTTGTGTTGCACATGCTAATGCGATATCGCATTTAACTTCCCAAATTCCCTTAGGATTTTCAAAGTATTGAGCGTTTGGATCTAGAAGAGTGTATTCTTTAATTCTTTTTCTTTCAACTTCTTTTAGTTGTTTCATTTTGCTAAAATCAATTCCATTTGGAGTGAAGATATATCCATTTGAATCACTCATAGCTACTACTTTAGCACCTAAACTTACTGCTTTTTCTAATGTATATAACGAAACATTTCCGCTTCCTGAAATGATTACAGTTTTACCTTCATATGATGTATTTTTCATAATCTCTAACATCTTATTTGTGAAATAACATAAACCATACCCAGTAGCTTCCCTTCTACCTAAAGAACCACCATATTCTAATCCTTTACCAGTGAAAGCTCCACTGAATTCATTTTTAATTTTTTTATATTGACCAAACATAAATCCTATTTCTCTAGCGCCAACACCTAAATCACCCGCAGGTACGTCTGTATTAGGACCAATATAGCGATACAATTCATTCATAAAACTTTGACAGAAACGCATAATTTCATTATCGCTTTTTCCTTTTGGATTAAAATCAGCGCCACCCTTACCTCCACCTAACGGAAGTGTTGTGATAGAATTTTTTAGTGTTTGTTCAAATCCTAAAAATTTAATAATACTTGCGTTTACTGATGGATGAAATCTTATACCACCTTTATATGGACCGATTGCGCTATTGTATTGAACTCTAAAGCCTCTATTTACCCAAACCTTACCATTATCATCTACCCAAGGAACGCGGAATTGAATAAAACGTTCTGCCTCACAAAAACGTTCAAGTACTCCATACTTTTCTAATTCTGGATGTTTTTCTACATATTCTTCTAAAGAAAATAATACTTCTTCAAGAGCTTGAATAAATTCTGGTTCATTGTTAGAACGCATCTTAACTTCGTTATATACTCTTTCAATATATTTATTACTCATATACATCACCATACTTTTTATATTTATTCCATTATAACACTATTTAAAATTAAAAATGTTATTTTTTATTAAAATTAGCTAAATTTTACTTGAATTCTATTCTTTAAATGATATAATTTATTTGCAAGCCTGGTGATGATGGAAAAGTGGACACACCTGTTCCCATCCCGAACACAGAAGTTAAGCACTTTATCGCCGATGGTAGTACGTTTGTGCGAGAGTAGGAAGTTGCCATGCTTATGGAGGATTAGCTCAGTTGGGAGAGCATCTGCCTTACAAGCAGAGGGTCGGCGGTTCGAGCCCGTCATCCTCCACCATTAAAATTGCCGAAATAGCTCAATTGGTAGAGCAACTGACTTGTAATCAGTAGGTTGTGGGTTCAAGTCCTATTTTCGGCACCA